>JAGLLQ010000224.1 GCA_023140455.1 Desulfobacteraceae bacterium
GTAATGAGATTTTGTCAGGCTTTTATGGCTGAACTCCAGAGACATATCGGTCACAACACAGATGTTCCGGCAGGTGATATAGGTGTTGGTGCACGTGAAATTGGTTTCCTTTTTGGAATGTATAAAAAAATAAGAAATGAATTTGTAGGAATCCTTACTGGGAAAAGCCTTAACTGGGGTGGAAGTCTGATACGACCTGAAGCAACTGGTTATGGTTCAGTTTATTTCGCATCTGAAATGCTTGCAACAAGAGGCGATAGTCTTAAAGGTAAAACTTGTCTGGTATCTGGCTCAGGTAACGTTGCTCAGTATACAGCAGAAAAAATTCTTGAACTTGGTGGCAAAGTTGTTACTCTTTCTGATTCAGCTGGATATATTTATGATGAAGGCGGGATTACAAGTGAAAAACTTCAGTATCTTATGCAGCTTAAAAATATTAAGCGCGGAAGAATCAGTGAATATGCTGATAAATATTCCGAAGCTGTCTATACACCTGTTGATACTGCACTTGGTTACAATTCTTTATGGAATCATAAAGCAGAATGTGCTTTCCCCTCGGCAACTCAGAATGAGGTGAATGATAAAGATGCGCAGAATCTTCTTAATAATGGGGCATACCTTGTATGTGAAGGTGCAAATATGCCTACAACCCCTGAAGGTGTTGATTTATTTCTTGATAATAAAATTCTTTATGGCCCTGGAAAAGCTGCTAATGCTGGTGGCGTTGCAGTATCTGGCCTTGAAATGTCTCAGAACAGCATGCGACTCAACTGGAGCCGCAAGGAAGTAGATACAAAACTTAAAGGAATAATGAAAAGCATTCATACATCATGTATTGATGCTTCAGAAGAATATGGTTCTAAAGGTAATTATGTAGCTGGCGCAAACATTGCAGGTTTTGTAAAAGTTGCAGATGCCATGTTAGATCATGGACTAGTATAATAAATAATATAAGTTTGAAACGATAGCTATATAAAAAAGGGCTGCAAAAACCTGCAGCCCTTGACCTATTACAACCCGCCTTGACGTAGCCAATAGTGTTTATTAAGGTCTTACATCTCATTTGAGACGAGCTTAAAAGGTTAAGTTTTCATTTGACTTTTTACTTGCTGTTTTGTATGTTTTCTATTTCATTATAGTTGTTAGTAATAATTTTTTACTTATTATCAAGATTTAGAAGGATTTATTATGTTAGGTATTATATCACGATTTTTCAAAAAGCAAGTAGATGACTCTGAGAGAGGTATAGTAATTGATTCTGGTAAGGATGTAGATATCAAGAAGCATGACTCCAAGGCCTATGTCAAAGTGGGAAAGGGAAATGTTGCCTACCACCCTGCACTGATAAATGAATTAAAACAAGAGCATCAGGAGTTACTCAACCTTTTTACTAAGTTAGTCAAGAGTAGCAGGGCAGGAGAAAAGAAAGAGACAAGGAGTTTGTTGGATACGTTTAAGAGGCGCCTGATTTCACATGTTTTAAGAGAAAATGTGCAGTTCTATGTTTATGTGAAATACCTTCTTGTTGATGATCCTGCCAATAGTGAGTTTGCAAAAATAATGCAGCAGGATATGACGGATATCGGTAAAACGGCATTGGATTTTATTGCAAGATCCATGGAAGATACAGCACTATATGATTCCGAGTTTCAAAACGAACTGAGTCAAATTGGTATTGCTTTGACAGAGCGAATAAAGATCGAAGAAGAACGGCTGTATGGGTTGTATGTTCACCCGGATTCTGTTGGGTAGTTCAATTGCCTCAACTGCTGACAAGAGGAACTGTTAGACCACCATCCATCAGAAACAGCACGCTTGCATCTTTACCTTTTTGTTCAATCGCAGCATCAAGGGCTTTTTGAATAGAATCAAAAGGTGTAATAAACAGGTCTGTAAGATCTTTTTCAGGCCTAACATCTGTTACGGCCCACATCTGTGCCCATGTGTCTATTTCGGCAATTTTTCCGGCTTTATGATATCCAAGCACATAATTCTTTTTGATTTCTTCTATGGTTTCCTCTGCTGTTTCACAACTTTTTAAAAGATTGGCAAAGGTCTTTGGGCCTATACCATCTCTGCATTGGGCAACAAGGATGATAATCCCATCATTCTTTAATGCAAGCTTTGCATTTTCAAGACCTTTTTGTGCCTGATAAAGATCAATGTCCTGGGGGAATTTTACAATAGATACAACAATGTCACATTTCTCTTTTAAAGGCGCTGCAAAGACTTCATTTGCTCTGTTAGTTGCCTCAATAAATGAATCATGGATATGACCTGCTGTTGTTGCATAAATTTTATGATCTTTATTAAGTACAGTCATGATTGAAAAAATTTCCTGTTTGACTGTTTTAATGGCATCAATCATATCTTCGTGAATAGGATTGCCGTCAAGGGCAAGTGCTTTGGCAGCAGGGTTAAGGACAAGTTTGTGATTTTGTTCAATCGTATCATACCCTGCAATGCCCGGTAGAATTGATTTTCTTCCTCCGGTGTAGCCGGCAAAGTAATGAGGTTCCACTGAACTGATTATCATTATTTTATGGGCACTGGCAGAAGCTTTATTAACATACATTTGTGTCCCGTTGGAGGAATCACCAAGATAAACCATTTCCTCGGGTTTCCGTGCATCGTGCACTATTATTTTTTCTTTAATTTTCTCATAATAAGAACCAAATATCTGTATAAATTCCTCTTCTGTGGGAGCACGATGCGCGCCTGTGGCTATAATAAATTTACAATTAACTTTGCTTATTTCATCATAAATACTGTCAAGAACTTTTTCAGTAGGTGTGGGTCTGGTTGCATCATTTACTATTATCAGAACATCTTTTGCATCCTTTAAAAAATCTTTAAGGCTCTTGCTGTTTAAAGGATTCAAAATTGCCTGTTCTATTGTTTCGTTGCCATCTTTAATTTCAACATCATTTGCTTCCAGAAATGTTGTATTGATATCATCACTAATTTCTACGGTCTGTTTTCCATCTTTGCCATAGGGTATATCTATTTTCATATTAATTCTTTCCTGATATTGTTGCCATAAATGTATCTATTTCCATTTGAAATCCTGATTTGTCACCATGTTTAATTTGAACAAGATGTATCTTTTCAGGATTAATATCAAGGCTTTTTAAAAGATTTTTTACAAAACGTACATTGGATTTTGCTTGTTCATGACCATCATGTTCACAATCTCCATCAGTACAGCAGGCAACCAATACTCCCTTTGCATTATGTAAAAAAGGTTCCATGAGCGTGGCTTTTTCAAGCCTCCCACCACACATGTTTACAATGATTTTATAGGCTTTGCTGTCCTCTTTTGCCATTGTTGAAGATTGGAGATCAGGAAAGTATGACCAGTTACATGCAAAAATAATTGCTTTTGCCTCTTTACTTTCCTGCAAATATTTTACTATCTCATGATTTATCTCTTTTTTAGATGTACCAAAATGCATTGCAAGATGTGCCGCACCTGCGGGGCAGGTTTCAATACATCTGCCGCATGCCTGGCACTTTACAGGATCTGTTACAATTTTATTGTCAACAATGGATCTTGCATCGTGGGGGCATTCTCTTACACAAGACAGGCAACCTGCACAGTCAAGTTCAGTTATCGAGGTTGAACCCAGAGAATTAAATCCCGCTGCAATAAGATCTTTTCTTGTATCAACAAATATATCTAAAAGAGAAACTCCTGAAGAACATGCAGCTTCACATCTTTTACAGAAAAAACATGAAAATAGTTTATCAGCAATATATTCTGAAGGTTCAAGTTCTCCTGCCAAAAGTCCATGTGCCATGATTATTTTTGCTCTTGGTGTATCAGATTCCCATTTTGTATACTTGGATATTGGACAGTGCTCAAAACAGTAGCCGCATCTTATACAGCTTGCAAGGGTTTTTTCCCATTTTTTCAGGTTTTCATATTTTATTGGGTTGTTTGTCATTGTATGTCCTTTTATTAGCTTTTTACGGAATATCTTAAATCAGTTGCAGTAACCCAGTCTTCAGGGGCTTGCATCATTTTACCCGGATTTAAAATATTATTTGGGTCAAGAGCCTTTTTAATTTTTGTCAGTGTATCTAAGGAATTAGCTTTTTCAATTTTAAATGATTCAGCTTTAGAAAGCCCAATGCCATGTTCCGCGCTTGTTGTCCCATCAACTGACCGGACATATTCATAGATTTCAGTAATTGCTTTTTTTGCTGATGCCCACTGGTCTTTCCGGTTTGTGTCCATTAGTATTTTTGTGTGCATACATCCGGACCCGCAATGACCATACGCAGTCATAACAATATCATTCTTTTTAGCAACTTCATGGATTTTTTCAGCCATATCAGCCATTTTTGAATAAGGTACAGCCATGTCATCGGCAAGAGCAGTACTGGATAGATCATCATCATACTTGGAAAGCGCGGGGAAGAGTTTTTTTCTTCCCATGAATATTTTTGCTCTTTCAACAGGGTCATAGCTGCTTTTGATATCTTTTCCATTATGTTTTTTGCAGATTGCCTGCATCTTATTAATTTCATAATCAACAGCTTCTGTCACCATGCCGTCAGCCTCATATAACAATACTGCAGCAACTTCGGCTAATCCTAAATCCAATGTTTTATTCACAGCCTTAATGGCAATACTGTCTACAAGTTCAAGCATGGAAGGGCTTGTCCCGGATGCCATTATCTCTCCAATTGCCTTGCCTGCATCTCTTAAACTGTCAAAATTTGCTTGTCCCATGCATCGAAATTCCGGGATTGGAACAAATTTTAAAGTTGCTTCAACAACAATACCCAGTGTCCCTTCTGAGCCGACAATAAGTTTGTGCATCTGATATCCCGATGCTTCAACACGGGTAGTGGCACCAAAATCCACAAGCTCACCAGTAGGCAGTACAACTTTCATCCCAAGAACAGCATCTCTTGTAGCACCGTATTTAACAGAACGTACCCCACTTGCATTGTTCCCGATTTCACCGCCAATGGTTGCTATCCTGCTGGATGCCGGGGTAGGGGGGAAAAATACTCCATAAGGTTTTAATGCAAGATTAAGGTCATCATCGACAACTCCGGGTTCAACACGACAATAAACATCAGGCATGTTAATTTCAAGTATGCGGTTCATCTGTTTTATATCAAGGATAATACCGCCATTAACAGGTACAGCCTGGCCGCACATGCCAGAACCCCCTCCTCTGGTCACGATTGGGATTTTATTCTTATTCCCGAATTTAACTACTTTTTGCACATGTTCAGTGTTTTCAGGCCTTACAATAACCCATGGCATGGCACTGTGGACTGAGGAATCAGAGCCATAAATATAAAGATCTGCAGGATCTGATTTCACATTGTTGTCACCAACAATATCTATAAGTTGTGATAAATAAATTTGTTTCATTTAGTCTTCCTTAAATTTTGTTAAGGTTCTATTCTTTATAAAAATTGATCCTTTATTCGTCAAGGAAAATTATCATAATCCTTTAATAAAAATATCAAATAATGAAATAAAGGCTTTTAAATAATTTGACTCAACATACAATACAGAATATATTCAAGTCTATTAAATATAAAAATAAAGAGGAAACTTTGATGGATAACTTAATTATTTCAAATAATATGACAAGAAGAAAATTTTTAAAATATTCATTTTATACAGGTGTGAGTGCCACAGGAATACCTGCATTAATTGCCTGTGCTGTAAATCCTGTAACAGGTGAGAAGCAATTTATGATGGTCTCACAAGAGCAGGAAATTCAAATTGACAAAGCCCAGTCGCCTCATCAGTTCTCTTCTGATTATGGAGTCTGTCAAAATTCCAAAATGAATAAGTATGTCAGGTCAGTCGGGAACAAACTTACAGCAAATGTTCATAGAACTGATATGCCTTACAGCTTTAGATGTGTCAATGCAACATATATAAATGCATATGCTTTCCCGGGTGGCAGTATTGCCTTGACCAGGGGGATTTTACTGGAACTTGATAATGAAGCAGAGCTTGCAGCCCTGATAGGTCATGAGCTTGGCCACGTGAATGCAAGGCATTCAGCACAACAAATGTCAAAAGGTAATCTAACCTCTTTGGTTGTTGGCGGACTTGCAATGGCAGCAGGTTCAAAAAGTGATTCAGCAGGTGCAATTGCACAGCAACTTGGAATGTTGAGCCAGGGAATGCTGCTTTCCTATTATTCAAGGGATAATGAAAGAGAAGCAGACTCCCTTGGTAATGAATACATGGTAAAAGCAGGTTATTCTTCAAAGGGTTTTGTGGGACTTATGGATATATTAAATTCCATGCATAAACAAAAATCATCAGCTGCCAGTATGCTTTTTTCAACCCATCCAATGAGTAGTGAAAGATATGATACAGCAGTCGAAATGAATAATAGCAAATATAAATATACAAAAAATTATCCTCTGAACAGGGATAAATACATGGCGAATATAGCACCTTTAAGAAAAATAAAGCCTGCAATTAAATTAATGCAGGAAGGCGATGCTTTTATGATGAAAAAGAAATATACAGAAGCTGAGGGTTCTTATAAAAAAGCTATAAAGAAGGCTGGAAATGATTACACAGCCCACGTAATGATGGCAAAATGCCTGCTTATTCAAAAAAAGCCTTTAAAGGCATTGAAATATACAAAAAAAGCAAAAAAATTGTATCCATCAGAGGCGCAGGCTTATCACCTGTCAGGAATGGCAAACATAAAGCTCAAGCATTATAATAAAGCATATAATCAATTTGAAAAATATGACAAACATCTTCCGGGTAATCCACACATAACTTTTTTCAAAGGCTATTCTCAAGAGGGCATGGGAAAAATCGAAAGCGCTGCAAATAATTATAAACAATATCTGGATTCTGTACAGCAGGGGGAATATGCCCAGCATGCACATAGTCGTCTCAAAAAATGGGGGTATATTGAATAATATAATTACCTGATTGAATAATATTCTATAATATATTTTATATCTGATAATTGCTTCTGATAAGGAGATAATAATGAAAGCGTTTAAGACTCCCCAGGAAACTGTTTCAACTTTACATAATATTTTTGCCATTGAGCAGAGTTTAACCGGAATAGATTATTTGGAAAGTATTGCAAAGAATATTGCTCAATCATTAGAGATTAAATATGTCGTTATTGGTCATGCTGTTGAACCAGAAAAAAGGAGCATTCAGACTGACGTTGTATGGGCTGAGAATGATTTTGTTAAGAATTTTATATATTCATTAGATGGGACTCCTTGTGAAAAAGTACTCTCAGGGGACAGAGTTTGTTTGTATCCAGAAGAAGTTGCAATCCGGTTTCCAAAAGATTTCCTTTTGGCTGAAATGGGTGTTGAATCATATATTGGAGCACCTGTGCTAAATAGAGATGGTGATTTGACAAGTCTTTTGGTATTATTACACGATAAAAAAGTTGGGAAACAAGATTTTTATAAAGAAATGGTCGAATTTTTAGCTATGCGTATTGGCGCTGAATTGGATAAGTTCTATATCGAAGATCACTTGAAGATACAGGTAGCAGAACAAACATCGGCTTTAAAAGAATCTAATCAAAAATTACAGCAGGCACTGAATGAAGTGAAACAGTTAAGTGGTCTTCTGCCGATATGCTCGCATTGTAAAAAAATACGTGATGATAGCGGTTATTGGAATAGCATTGAACAATACATTACTGAACATTCTGAAGCACAATTCAGCCATGGTATTTGCAGTGATTGTATGAAAGAACACTATTCTGATTTGGATACCTGATACCATCTTTTTTGATGTAATTTTTCCAAAAAGATACATAAAGTTCTGGATTGAAAATGCTCAGATTTAAAAAACTATTTCCAACAATTTTTTTTACAATTGCATTGATTATTTGCAGTGCATTTATACTCACACTCTGTGTAGCAGGTAAGAGAGAGTCGGTTCCAGTCATATCAGAATATCCAGTTTTATTATCTAAAGAAAAACATGTGCCAAGTTTGAATAATAATTCAGTAATGAAAATACTGACTTTGAATATTGCCCATGGCAGAAAAGACGGTGCAAGTCAAATTTTTCAGAGCAAAGAGGAAATCAAATCCAATCTTGACGATATTGTATCATTGCTACAGCGTATAAACCCTGATCTGGTTGCTTTGCAGGAGGCAGACGGCCCATCTGTATGGAGTGGTGATTTCAGCCATGTTGCATATCTTGCAGAAAAAGCTGGGTACTACTATTCTGTTCGCGGGGCGCATGTAGAAGGAATAATGCTTTCCTATGGCACAGCACTATTATCAAAACATCCTCTTTGTAAGCCTGCTTCTTTAACATTTGAACCATCCCCGCCTACTTTTTCAAAGGGCTTTGTTTCTGCTGATATCAATACAGGTGTTAAATCAGAAACTAAAATTGTATCAGTCCATCTGGATTTCTTCCGAAAAACTGTCAGAGAGCAACAGGTTAAGGATATGGTTGATAAATTGTCAATCAGTAAAAAGCCATTGATTGTTATGGGAGACTTTAATTGTGAATGGGAAGATGGATCTGCATTACAAATATTGGCAGAAAAACTTAATTTGACAGCATATCAGACAGGTGCTGAAAATATGATTACTTTTCCTGCATTAAAGAAAAGGCTGGATTATATTCTGATTTCAAAAGATTTTGAATTTACAACATATAAAGTGATTGAAGATATAGTATCTGATCACCTTGGGGTGATTACTGAGATTAGAAAAAAGATATAATTTTTACTAAGAATATGGAGTCAAGTCTGTTGAGTTACACTTCAATAACCCAACAGACTTAATTGATAATTTTATTTTTTAGGCAAAAGAACGGCTGAAAAGATCTTCAATCGCTTTTTTACCTTCATCTGAAAGATTTCTTGTACCAGTCCCACAAAAAGTCTTGCTTGAAATCACAGGTTTATCTTCAGCCCATTCATTCCCGTTCCAGGTACACCATTTGTTTGTACCCTGATCAAAAACACTGACTGGTCTGTTAAAAAATTTCGCAAGTTCTATTCCCCATCCGGTGCCGCCTTTGATTGTATTGTCAGGCTGAATCCAGCCGATTGCAAAGACCTGATACCCTTTATTAACCATATGGAAGATAACCTGAAAGATTTTCCTGATTTTATCTGTCTTTGTGTATCTTCTATCCATTCTCGCAGATACTATCTCCATACTGATATCACCCCGTTTCAGTTCATCGTTGCTCAGTATGGTAAGGTTTTTCTCCCGCGCAAGTTTATGCCCTTCAAATGTGAAAGTTACTTCATTAACACCATACTTTTCCGCAAATTCACCAAAAGTTGCTTCTGCACCTTTAAGTCCACCGCTGTATAGACTGTAATCTTCATTTCCCATAGTTGTTATTTCTCCTTTTTTTATCTATAATGATAGCTATTACCATTAACAGAACTCTGATTTTTAATTAAGTTTTTCAGATATAAGATTCATAATTTTTAACAAGTGGCATTAAATAGTCGAATTTAATTTTTTTTGCAATAGTTTTTTTGTTTAAAGAAGATGCTTTTTTATTACATACAATTTTTATAATATCTAATATTGTCTAAAATTTCAATACTGAATTGTTTCTTGAAAATTTATTTGTTTTGCATCTGAATTTATTGTACATTGATTTGTGAGGTTAGCATCTAAAAGTCATATCCTTTATATGTGATTATTTGAGGGAAGGTTTTAATCATAAAAGGAAACAAATCATGGAAACAGATATTTTATTGAATCTCCGGAAATTTTTAGTTCCTGAGATAGTTTATGGTGAAGGTGCTCTGAATTTGGCTGGGCGCCATGCAAGTAACTTTGGCGCCACTAAAGTTCTCATTGTTACAGACTCTGGGGTTCAGGAAGCAGGTTGGTCTGCAAAGGTTGAATCCTGCTTGCGGGAATCTAATATTGCATATGTTACTTTTAGTGATGTAAGCTCTAATCCTAAAGATTACGAAATCATGGCAGGAGCAGAAATTTTTGTAAATAGCGGTTGTGATGTGATTATTGCAGTTGGAGGTGGCAGCCCCATGGACTGTGCTAAAGGCATTGGTGTTGTAATAGGTAATTCTGACAACATACTTGCTTTTGAAGGAGTTGATGAGGTACTAAGGCCGGTTCCACCGCTAATTTTTATTCCTACCACAGCAGGAACATCTGCAGATGTGTCACAATTTGCCATTGTTACTGATACCACCCGCAATGTGAAAATTGCAATCATAAGCAAGATGGTAATTCCTGATATTGCTCTGGTTGATCCGGGAACAACTATAACCATGCCGCCTGACTTGACCGCAGCCACAGGAATGGATGCTCTCTGCCATGCGTTTGAAGCCTTTGTATCCAATGCATCCTCATCTCTTACAGATATGGCTGCGCTTTCATCTGTCCGGCTTATTGTAGATAATTTGATTGGAGCATATGAAAACCCCGAAGATAGAAAGTGTCGGGACAATATGATGATGGCGAGCCTGATGGCCGGGCTTGCTTTCTCTAATGCGAGCCTGGGGCTGGTTCATGCAATGGCTCACAGCCTTGGAGGAGCTTTAGATCTCCCCCATGGAGAGTGTAATGCAATTCTTTTAGAGAAAGTGGTTAATTTTAATTTTTTGTCGTCTACTCAAAAATATTGTCAATTGGCAGATGCAATGAATGTGGATATTAATGAGCTCGATTCTTCGATAACCGCTTCATTAATAACTGATCGTATCGCATCCCTTCGCAGGCAACTTGGTATTACACAACGATTGAGCGATATGGGTGTTTCTTCCTCTGATATTCCAAGATTGGCAGACTATGCGTTTAAAGATCCTTGTTTAGCAACTAACCCACGATCTGCAACTGTTAATGATATTCAAAAAATTTATGAAGAGATTTATCAATAGGTTAAATAATTGAGATAAGGAGTAACTAATAAGTGATGCCAGACTCTTATAAAGACATTAAGTACAAATCAGCACGGGAAAAATTTTTAGGACTGAGCCTTAAGTCAACTCGCAAGAGTTACTATCCTCAACTTCAGGAGCATCTTGAATCATCAAAAGAAAATGAACGAAGGTTACGGCTTTTAATTGATAATTTACCTGCCAGAATATCATATGTAGACAACAAAGAACATTATGTAACAGTCAATATAGAACATGAGAAAGTTTTCGGATTAAAGAGTGATCAAATTATTGGAAACCATGTAAAAATAATACTTGGATATGAAAACTATCAAAAGGTTGAGCCATATATACATGACGCACTTAAGGGGAAAAGGGTTTGCTATGAAACATCTTTCACTGGAAAACAAGGGGAGATACGATGGCTTGAGATAAATTATGTGCCGGATATTCATCCCCGGGGAAAGGTGCTTGGGTTTTATGATTTGACTCTTGATTTGACAGAGAAAAAACAGGCCGAGGAAGCATTACAGGAAAGTGAGAAGAAATATCGACAACTTTTCATGAATGCCCCGGCAGGAATT
>JAGLLQ010000225.1 GCA_023140455.1 Desulfobacteraceae bacterium
CCATCAGAAGATATGAGTTTGATGAGTGGATGATCTTGCGTGCCAAAGTTCCTGTTCATACCCATAAAGTAAAGCATATCAGAAAGTATAAGGGATATTATGTCATTGATGATACATACCAATGCAGATACTTGGTGGGTGCGGGCGGCACCCACTGCCCTGTTTATAAAAAGTTTTTCGGCAAGACAGATCCAAGGCCTGTAAAGGCAATGGTCTCAGCAGTTGAAAAGGAATATCAATGCGATTTTTGGGACGACAGATGCCATATCTGGTATTTTGAGAACCGACTGCCGGGGTATGCCTGGTATCTGCCAAAGGGCAATGGCTGGTTGAATATAGGGATCGGCGGAAAGTTTTTAAAATTAAAGAAGCAGAACAGGACCATAATGGATCACTGGCATCTTTTTGTTAAAAAGCTTTTAAAGCTTTCCCTGATAAAACAGATACCCCATGACCCCAAAGGACACAATTATTATCTTTTTCATAAAAATCACGCCAACCACTGGGACAATCTTTTTATCATTGGAGATGCTGCAGGGGTATCAACCCTGGACATGGGAGAAGGGATACATGCTGCCATTAAAAGCGGGATTATGGCAGCAGAGGCCATTGTAAATCATAAACAATTCATGCTCAATGGTTTGAAAAAATTTAGTCTACCCGATATTTTTCTTTCAAAAAATCATGAAAGCTGATTCACAAAATATCTTTTTGATAAACTACATAAATTTATTTTCAGTTGTGTGGGTGAACCTTCCCCAAAAAAATGGACACAAAGTTAACCCACTTTTAAATAAACTATTCAGAATCAACCGGATTAATTGAACAACCTGGTCCGGGTTTATAGCGTTCTTTAACAAAGGTTGTCGCCAGCATATTAAAAAAGAACATTCCTTTAAAGATAGAAAAAATATCTAGAAATGCTAAAGAAAAATCTTTACAATTGATGAATATAAACGAATCCAAAGATTATGAAAAATTATATTTATCTGCCATGATTAAATATAAAGAAGACTAAAATTTTTTTAAGTATTTTTTTGATATCTGTAACAATCCCGGCCTGTGAATAGTCTGGGCAGGGATAATTTTACTTAACTCTGGTAAATCAATTTCTCAGACTAAATATTTATACTATATATTTATTGTTTATTGCTGTCTGCGATGGATAGAACTTGGGTTTTGTTTACAGCTATATTTTAAAGTGATACAAGTTTGTTGAGATTGCATATTGAAATGACAAAGATGAAAAATGCGATTGGAAATTTTATTTGAACCTTTTTGAGTTAGATTGCCACTTAGAGAATATAAACCTTAAAAGGGAGGATTTAAAAAATGAATGATTTAAAAAACTTTAGAATTATCATTTTGCCTCTGGCCATCTTCTTTATCATCGGTTTTACCTTGACTGCCATAGGGGCTAATAAGGCTGTGCCTCACAGCAAGACAATAATTAAAAAGTCACAATCGATAAAAGTCATCCCAAAAGCCAAAACTAAAATCAGGGTTCCAAATCTTTTAGGGGAAACAGAGCTCGAGGCTAAAAAGATAATTAAAAAACTGGGTTTTAAAATCGGTAAGATCGAGTATCAAAAGCAGAGTAAAGGCAAGCCCAATACTGTAATTAAACAAAATCCCAAAACCGGGATTTATGCAGTCAAAGGGAGTCAAATTAATCTTTTGATCTTCAAAATAAAACCTATGACACAGAGTAAAACAATTCTAAAAGAAAAATATCACGGTAAAAAAGCATCTCCCAAAACCAGGCATGGAAGCAAACCTGCCGCTCCTAAAATTCAAAAAATTGGGAATGATTTTTATCTCATTTTTCCTGAAGCAGTCAAAAATGTGTCAGTATTAGGATCATCAGGGAGAGCAAACCAAACATCTACTTTTAGGAAAAAGTTTAAAATTACTTCCAGTATGGAAAAAGTTAAAGGCAGTAAGCTGATTGTAAAATATACAGACTCATCCGGCCGCCTATCCACCCATGAAATGATGATTAGTAAATACAAAATCAGAACGAGAAAAGTCGGTGGGCTGAATCTGGCTCCTGTTAACAACGAACAGGGACGAATTACCTTTATTAAACCCGGCCCAAATGTTGGTTATATGTTTCAGGGAGATCAATATGAAATCAAATTGAAAATGGAGGGCCAGGAATATATTCCAGAACCCTGTTACAGTATTTTGCTTTATCAGGAAGATACGCTGGTGACGGACGTTGCATTACAAAAATGCAGTCCAACACACATGTGGCTCGTGCCGCATGCCACTCAGGGATATAACAGCATCCCAATCCTGGGGAGCAATTATAGACTCAAACTCGTGACACTGGATGGAGCCATCACTGCCTGGAGCGATAATTTCTCTATTCTCAGCTCTGGTCCAGATATATCGGTAAGCAATCTCCATGTTACTACCAGCAATCCAACTTCTTTAGAAGAAATAACTGTCAGGGCAAGAGTAGCCAATGGCGGAAAGACAACGGTTGATATGGTTTCTTTGGAGTTAAATGTTGTAGCACCTGATGGTTCCACTTCTACATTTCCTTTTGGATCATGCTCCAGCTTGGTATTTGGTAATCATTGTTACATCCAGAAAAAAATTAAGGTAAACAGAGGAGGGAACTATTCGCTTTCCGCTAATGTTAAATTTATAATGGCCACGGCCACTGATACCAATCTTTCTAATAATACCGCTACAGGTGTGATGAGTGTGAACGGCAAACCAGATTTGATTATCTGCATGGACAGACAACAATATGTTCAAATAGGGCGCTATACATCTTTCAAAGCAAATGTAATGAATGTTGGCGATGCCACGTCGCCCAAGACCACAATCCGAATAGTTATTCCAGGTAAGGTGAAGGGAACTAGAAGCTGGATTGTACCCTCACTTATAGCTGGTTCTGAAAATCTATGCATCACGGACAGTTGGGTGTGGCTCGCTCCCGGCCAATTTTGGGTCAACGCGGAAGTGGATCCAGACGACAATGTCGATGAAAGAGTGGAAAATAACAATCTTAATCACAGCGAGATTACATTACACTATACAAAAGATAGTGGGTCGGATTGGACGTGTCCATGGGACAGATTGGCAGCTGCGGGCTATGTAGTTAATGCGGTCGATTAAAAAATTGAATTGAAGTATTAAAAATGCTCAAGAAAGAGGGAAAGATAAATGATACCATTATTGAGAACATGCTTTCATGGCATCATTCAGGTTTTAACGTGTATATTGGTGACAGAATTGATCCTGATGAGAAAGCTGGGCTTGGGAATCTGGCAAGATACATCATTCGTGCCTGTTTTGAGCGCTAAAGCTTCACTACGTGCCACAGGAAAGAATGGTTTATATTCCGGCAAAAAAATCTGATGATGGTGTTGCCAAAGTTATTTACACATCTAAGGACAGAAAATTCAGAGAAGTTTTCAAGTTTCTGACCTTCAGGTTATGCCTTGG
>JAGLLQ010000226.1 GCA_023140455.1 Desulfobacteraceae bacterium
TTTGAAGGACATTCCTCAGTACATTTAATACAGTCTGTGCATAAATCTCTATCAATCACTATTCCTTCAAGAGTTTTTGTAAGGGCTTTTTCAGGGCATATTTCAAGGCATGTTCCACAGTCAATACAATTAGAACCTATCCACTGTATTTCAGGTTTAATGGAAATACTCTCCGGGTTATGACACCATCTGCATTTTAAGGTACAGCCTTTAAGAAAAAGAGTTGTTCTTATGCCTGGGCCGTCTTCAGTTGACATCCTTATTATTTCAAGGACTGTTCCGGATTGGTCAAAATTGGTTGTAGCCATTAATTATCCTAAAACCTGTTATGACTTATTCTATTAATTACTTCATCCTGCAATTCTTTTCCTACTGATGTAAAATATGCATTATACCCTGTTATGCGCACCAGAAGATGACGATAATTTTGCGGATGTTTCTGAGCATCACAAAGCATTTCAGGATCAAGCATATTAATCTGGAGGGCTGTTCCTCCATTTTCCATATATCCTTTTAAAAATGCCTTAAATTTATCTTTGTGCTCATCTGTTTTCATAATGGATGGATTAAATGTGATTGTATGGCTTGCACCATTTGGCAAAATATTCAAAAATTCTTCATAGTCTCCTTTACCATCCTCTGCCTTACCGCCTAAAACTTTACCTGCTGAATTTGTATTTGCCGTGGGACCATTAATATCAGCACCATTTGAAGGACATATTGCATTTGAAAGAAACTGACCTTTCATTCTGCCATCTGCACTTGCCGCCATAACAAACCCATCACCTGCCCAGTAATTCCAGCTCAGCATACCCGGGCGAAACTGCCTCTTTGTAGATTTTGTTTGATATTTCCAGGTTTCATTGCACCAAAGCTCCATAACCTTTTTAGCCATTTCATCAGCTTCATTATCATCTCTTCCATATTTTGGAGCCCTGTTTTTTGCAATTGCATGGAGTATTTCATGCCCCTCCCAGTTATTCTTTAAAGCTTTTACAAGCTCACCCATGGAACACTTTTGTTCATCAAAAACAAGATATTTAACTGCAAGGAGTGAATCAACGCATGTTGCATAGGTCACAGCTTCAAGCGTTGTAAAGCTGATTTGGGCACCTCCCTCTGTTATATCAAGCCCTTTTTCAGCACATCCTTTAACCATAGAGGATAGATATGGTGTCTGGAAAAATTTTGCCCTGATTGATTCAGATTCTTCATATAGGTCAACACATTTTTTTATTATATATTTTGTCTGTTTTTCATAGGCTTCATAGAATTCTTCAAAACTCTTAAAATTTTCAGAATCCCCTGTTTGAGGCCCATCCTGTTTTATTTTTTCTTTTTTCCCTGTCATTGGATCAATAAAGGCAAGAAGGTCTTTCCCATTGGTGAGTGCCAGTTCAACTGCTTTTAAAAGATTAAGATTATTATCAACAGTACCTGATCGATCATTTCCAACCATGGTGTTTTCCAAACATCCAACAGGAGCGTATTCATGGACATTCTCGACATTGATTAAGTCTGTGATATCGCCCTTTTTAGCCTCCAGCATCATCCCGGCCATTGATCTCTCATCAAAGTTCAGAAGAAATGGTGCGCCCTGGCTTGAAGAAATCATTTCTATAACTTTGTCTAGTAGTTTTCCAGGGCTGCCTCTGTGAAGCCTTATATTAGGCTTAGGCTCAAGAATAGGTGACATTTCATCAATAACTTCAAGAATCAGATATGTAAGATCATTTGTCATATCCTTTCCATCTTTTCCCATGCCTGAAAGAGTGATGAGCTGACCAAAGCCTGCTGTTATACCCTGATTACCGCTTCTTATCATTGCATCATATGCAGTGTTACAATGCACCCAAAAGCATTTTAAAATCTCTTTGGCAAAATCTTTTTCCATTCCATCAGCTATTGATTTTTCATAATATGGATAAAGAAACTGATCAAATCGGCCAAAAGATACGCCAGGTCCTGGATAATTTTCATCTGCCATCACAAGCATGTGGTTTATCCACAACGCTTGAATCGCCTCCCAGAAAGTTT
>JAGLLQ010000227.1 GCA_023140455.1 Desulfobacteraceae bacterium
GTTCGATATTTTTCTTCTGATTGTTTTAATATAGCCTCTGAGTATTTTCGATCGGTAATATCTTTGTAGTTAGCTAATACCCCATTTATTACAGTATCATTTACCAAATTGACTGCTGTTAATTCAACAGGTTTGACGCTTCCATCTTTACATAAATAATTGAATTCAACCTGAACGGTTGCATTGTCCTTTTTCAAAACTATCGTCAATGCTTCTCCAATTTTTTCTTGATCATCAGGGTGGACTGTAAACAAACCATGTTTACCGATAAGGTCATCAGGCTTCCATCCAAATTGTTCAGTGATATTGGAACTTTTGTACGTAATAACACCCTCTTTATCCATAATAACAATCACATCGGATATATTAGACACAAGTTTACGATGTTTTTCCTCACTCTTTCGCAAAGCTTGTTCAACAAAAAATCGATCCCGGTTACGTTTGTTGATAATAAAAGAAGTTACTACCAAGCTGACTATTCCTAATATTATCATGGCCGTATGAACCAAAATTGTCATTAAAATATTTTTATTGACAATGGCTTCATATGGAGATAACGGAACCGACACACTGACACCACCTCGCAAATCACCTTCTTTATACCCCTGGCTGGCATGGCATTTTAAACAAGGCTTTTCTGTGAAAAAGGGCTTCATCAGTCGCATATATCTGATGCCATCAATGATCTGAACTGATTGAACTTCAGTTTGTCCTTGCTCAAGAATTTTTAGGGCTTCAGCTTCCCATTGATCTGGAGCATTCTGTGGCCGAATAGGGTTAAGGCTGGTAATATGCCCCTTTATTTTGTATTGCTCTTGACCCAGTTCGTGAACTTGTCGTGTCATATAGGCAGGGTTTACTAAAGTTAGTTTTTTCCCCGAAGGGGTTAATAAATCTCTTTCTTTTATATGGGATAAATATGGGTTGGGTGGTGTTTTATCAGTTACAGGCACATACACACCCCCATGGTCCGCTGCCCATTTGCGATAAATAAGATCCTTTTTAAAGGATGCCCGGGCTTCGGTAGCTGACAGTAGGAGTACTGCATGTTTCTGGTGACCAATTTCCCACAATAAAGACCCTCCAATCATTGCAGACCAGCATAAACCTACAATTGCAGCAATAACTATAAGTCTAAAATTCTGATTTTTATTTGGAATTTGAAAATTAATCATTAAAACGATACCCTAAACGCTCTCATTTTATTCCATGGCTTGAATACTTGTCATATTTTGCAAACTTTAAAAATACTATACTGGTATTGGGATTCTGGGCATTTCAATCAAAATAATAGTACAATAAATTATGCTCCATTGCAAGTTCAAGTCAAAAATTATAGAATGTTCGTTATGGCGAACGACCTTTAGCTGCTCGGGAGAGCAGGGTTTTTTTTAAACATTTGATACTCTTTAATGTGTATACATAAGAAGCATAAAAAAACATTGACTACTGAATAATCATGTATTACTATACTGAAAATAGTTTTATGGTTCATGATAGTGAACATAATTCAAAATTAATTATTTAATGTAATGGAGGTTGCTCGGTGGAACCTAAAACTTTAGTTGTCAATCCTGAAAAATGTAATGATTGCAAGGATTGTGAAGCTGCCTGTATTGAATCCCGTTCCAGTTTAACAAGTCCTGGGTTGTCATGTATTCATATTCTGGGAGAAAAGTCAGACCCGGAAGATGCTTTTTTCTTACCTGTTGCATGCAAACAATGTGAAAATCCACCATGTCTGGATATATGTCCCAAAGAGGCTATTTATAAAGAAGATGACAGAGTGCTGATTGATCGCCAAAAATGTGTTGGCTGTGGAATGTGTGCTTCAGCCTGTCCCTTTGGAGCAATGAGTATAGATAGAAAAAAAAGCAAGTCGTATAAATGCGATCTTTGTTCAGGTGATCCTCAATGTGTAAAAGTTTGTGAGACGAACGCACTTGAATATTTAGATTTTGAAATGCTCAAATATCCCAATATGTATAACGCTGCCAGTAAAATGACTTATCTTAGAAGAGCATGAAAGCAGTTTGAAAAGGAGGAAGTTTAAAAGATGTCATATTTTAAGGTGAATGAAAAATGTAATGGCTGCCTTGCATGTGTCCAAAATTGTCCGGCAAGCGCATTAAAACATATTGATAAAGAAGATAAACGTGAAATTTTACACAATATATCTCTCTGTGCCAGATGTGGACACTGCTGGAGAATTTGCCCTCAGGATGCTATTGAGTTTAAGTATCTATTAGACGGAGGGTTTGATCTTGTAAGCTCTTTTAACCTTGTTCACTGCAAAGTATGTGGCGAGCCGGTATTTACAGCAGACCTCGGTGAGGCTGTGTCAACCAATTTAGAAAGCATGGTTGAAGCGCTATGCCCTGAACATAAGGGCTCAGAATCAGTAAAGTTATGGAAAAAGCTTTCGCCCAAAAAAGTTTCTTAACAGGAGATAAAAGATGATAGTTGGTGAACACAAACCAATAGAGGAAGTTATAGAATCTGTAAAAGATTATAACAATGTCATGGTTGTAGGATGCCAGACCTGTGTTGCTGTTAGCCTTACAGGCGGTGACAGGGAGGCAAAAGAACTTGCTGAATCTTTAACTTATGTTTTTAAAGATGACAAGACTCCACGTTCGTTTAAAAGTACTTCTTTAGAAAGACAATGTGAAAAAGACTGGATTATTCCTTTTTTAGAAAGTACTGAAAATGTAGATGCAATCCTTTCCCTTGCGTGCGGAGCAGGTGTACAGACAATGGCAGATGTTTTTGAAGATATACCTGTGATTCCAGGGCTTAATACAACTTTTTTAGGTGCTTTGGACAGACCAGGCGTATTA
>JAGLLQ010000228.1 GCA_023140455.1 Desulfobacteraceae bacterium
AAAGTACCTGAAATAGCTGAAAGAGCTGGAATGTTACCAAGACCAAAGGTTTAACCTTAGATTGATAAAGGAGGCACCAATTGAGTAATAATATAGTTATGGTAGTTGGTGGGGGGATTGCAGGACTCACAGCTGCATGGGAACTTGCAGGACAAAATATACAAGTTGAGCTTGTTGAGAAATCATGTTTTCTTGGCGGGCATAGTATAGGTTTTACCTGTAAAGCAACTGATGAATGCAGACAATGTGGAGCCTGTAGTGTAGAGCAAATGCTTGCCAACGTTGTTAATGAACCATTAATAAATGTTCACTTAAGAACTGAAATACAAAATATTGAGAAAGGGGAGAAATTTTCTGTTGTTTTAGAGAAAAGTAATATTGATATATCCGGCACCGGATTATTAAAAGGTTTCTCACAACATAATTCCCCCATGTATGTTGCAGGTGATAAAGCTTCATCAATGCCTGATGGAGCAGCTAAAATTGATACACTTGGAACTGAAGGAAAGTTTGAGGTTGACTCGATAGTTATAGCAACAGGATTTTCTCCGTTTGATCCAAAATTAAAATCGACATTTGGGTATGGAGAGAAAAAGAATATAATTACCGGAATGGACCTTGAAAATTTACTGAGAAAAAATTCAAGTCTTGTAAGACCTTCTGATGGCAACGCGCCTGAAAAAATTGCTTTTATCCAGTGTGTGGGATCCCGGGATGAAAGACTTGGGAACCTCTGGTGTTCTGAGGTCTGCTGTCCTTATGCTATGAGAATGGCAAGTCTTATCAAACATAAAAAAGAAGACACTGATATTTCTATTTTTTATATTGATATTCAAAATACTGCCAAGGAATTTCCGATTTTTTATGAACAGGTAAAAAATGATGTTACCTTTAAAAGAACAATACCTGTGGATATCTACCAGATTGAAAACGATAGACTTAATTTAAGATATATGCCTGAAGAATCGAGCTCTCCTCTGTATGAAGAGTTTGATCTTATTGTCCTTTCTGTTGGTATCATGCCTGGCAGTGATATAAAGGCTATCTCAGAAAAATGTGCAGTGGGTCTAAATGAATTTGGATTTTTAAATGATTCCGGAGAGGGCATCTTTACAGCTGGAACAGTTAAGGGACCGGGGACTATTTTTGATACCATTGCAGATTCTGAAAAAGCAGCATATGAAACTATGAAATATCTGGGGGTGATCAAATGATAGATATCAATGTAAGTAAAGAAGTGCTTGTTATTGGATCAGGTCCTGCAGGACTTGCTGCTTCAGAAAAAATTACCGCCCTGGGCTATGAAGTTATAACTATTCCATTTGCATCAGGTGATAGCACTGATTCTATAAACCTTGAAAGAGTTTTGGGGAGTACAGGAGCTTTTAAAGCTGACCTTGTGAAAAATGGCGAAAGAAAGACACAAACCTTTGGAGCTATTGTGGCAGCACCAGAGTACAAAAAAGTTGCCTTAAATAACGAATACGGTTTAAAATTAAGTGATAATGTTATAACCCAGACACAGTTTGATGAACTGCTTGAAACAGAGTCTGGCGTAAAAGGGCTGATAAACGGGAATGGATCGTCAATTGCATTTGTTTCCGGATACGGGCAGGAAAGCAATCCTTCCAATTCTGAGAAAATATTAAAAGCAGCTCAAAAAGTACAGAGCCTTGAGAAATGTGATGCTTCTATTTTTGCGAAAAATGTTAAAGTGGGAGCCCATGGACTTGAAAAATTGTTTACCAAAGCCAGACATGATGGTGTTTTATGTTTCAAGCCGGAAAGTATGCCGGAAATAAAACAGTCCTCCAATAAACTCACAATTACAGCTTTTGAGCCTGTAGTCCGGAAAGAGATGGAATTCTCTCCTGATTATATCGTTATTGAAGAGAGCCTGAAACCTGACGAAAAAACAGATACATTAAAATCAATTCTCAGAATTGATACTGATTTTGAGGGTTTTTATCAAAGTAATAATGTCCATAGATTTCCTGTTATGACAAATAGAGCAGGAATATACGTGGCACATCAAAACGATGATGCAGCAAATATTGCTTTAAGGATAAAAGAACTCTTAGGAGATGGAATAATACAGGCACCAAAAGACCAAGGAATAATAGACCCCGAGAAGTGTGTGCTTTGTCTTACCTGTTACCGTTGCTGCCCACATGGTGCTATATCTTGGGATAATGAAGTTGCTATTATTTCTCCTGTTGCCTGTCAGGGTTGTGGAATATGTGCCAGCGAATGTCCCATGGATGCCATCCAGATTAAGGATTTTTCCGATGACAGCCTCAGGGAAGATGTAGACAAAGCTGTTGATTCAACAAAATCTATTGTAGTGTTCTGTTGCGAAAACTCTGCATTACCTGCTTATAACGCAGCAAAAAGTCTTGGAAATGATTTGCCTGACCATATAAAGGTTATTCATATCCCCTGTGGAGGTAAAGTCGATGTGGAATTTGTCTGGCAATCTTTGGTACAAGGTGCCGTAGGCGTTGTAATTGCTGCCTGCCATGAAGGCAATTGCAAATCAGAAAAAGGCAACACTTATGCAAAATGGCGGTTTGGCGAAATTGCAAAAAGACTTGAAGCAATTGGTATCAGTCAGGAGAAAGTTGGCTTTATTAATATAGCTTCAAATATGGCAGACGATTTTATTAAAAAAGTTAACGAGTTTGCCAAAAAACTTTAATTATTAAGCTTAAAACTTATTGAAAGGCTTTGGTGAAACACTGTCGCCAAAGCCTTTTTTACTATATACTGCACCATAGATTTCTTCTCAGCTAATAAAGTATCAATTTGTAATCTATTGATTATTATCGGTTTTTAGTATATACACTTATCTTATTTTAAATTTATAAATTCCAAGGAACATTATGACTGAACTAGTTTTAAATGACAATATACGTAATATTGCAATTATAGCCCATGTTGATCATGGTAAAACCACACTTGTTGATGCCATGTTTAAACAGAGCGGAGTTTTTCGACAGGGGCAGGCTGTTGATGACAGAATCATGGATAGCATGGACCTTGAGCGGGAAAGAGGGATTACAATTGCAGCAAAAAACTGCTCCATTCTTGTAAATAATGTTAAAATTAATATTCTTGATACCCCGGGCCATGCTGATTTTAGTGCTGAAGTTGAGCGCGCATTATCCATGGTTGACAGTGCAATCCTTCTGGTTGATGCTTCTGAAGGGCCGCTTCCCCAGACAAGATTTGTACTTAAAAAAGCATTTGAATCAGGTCTTAAAATACTTGTTGTAATCAACAAAATAGACAGATCGGATGCCAGACCTGATGAAGTACTTGATGAAATATATGATCTTTTTATAGATCTTGATGCAACAGATGATCAATTAGATTTTAAGGTTTTGTACGCCATTGGAAAAGAAGGTATTGTTAAAAAAGAACTTAATGACAATGTAAATGACCTTAGTTTTTTATTTTCAACAATTATAGAAGAAATGCCTCCTCCGGTAAATGACCCTGATGAACCTTTTCAGATGCTAGTATCTGATTTGGGGCATTCTGATTATATTGGCAGGCTTGCCATTGGCAAAATTGTAAATGGGAGTGTGACTTCACAAGATAATTTAATTGTTGTTGGGAATACCAAACAATCCAAGCTTAGAGTTTCCAAACTGCAAGTGTATGAGGGTAATGAACTAAAAGATGTTGATTCGGTAGAGCCTGGTGATATTGTAGTTGTTTCAGGGACTGATGAGTTTGAAATCGGTGATACTATCTGTACTGTGGACCACCCAAAAGCTCTGCCTGGAATCACTGTGGATGAGCCTACTGTTTCTATGAAATTTACAATTACAAATTCACCCTTTTCAGGGAAAGAAGGCAAAAAAGTACAGTCACGAAAAATACAGGAGCGCCTGGAAAAAGAATCCAGGGTAAATGTCGCAATCTCCTACGAAGTGACAGATCAGAAAGATTGTTTTATTGTAAAAGGCCGTGGCGAGTTCCAGATGGCAATTTTGGTTGAAACAATGAGACGGGAAGATTTTGAGCTTTGTGTTGGGAGACCTGAAGTAATATTTAAGTACGAAGGTGATCAAAAACTTGAGCCAATTGAAAAATTATATGTTGATTGCGATGAAGCATATTTAGGAGTTGTAACAGAAAAACTCTCCATGAAAAAAGGGAAGCTTATTAACCTTATTAATAATAACAAAGGCCGTGTCAATATGGAATTTTCAATTCCTTCAAGGGCTTTAATAGGATATAGGGATGAGTTTCTCACAGACACACGTGGAACCGGAATTATGAATTCTTTGTTTTCAGGATATGATAAATACAGAGGTGATTATCCAGTGCGTCATACCGGTTCTTTGATTTCTGACAGGCAGGGGAAAGGTGTAACTTATGGTCTTTTTAACCTTGAACCCAGAGGAAGACTTTTTATTAAGCCTGGTGACCCGGTATATGAAGGCATGGTAATAGGTGAGCATAACAAAGAGCAGGACTTGTATGTGAATCCCTGTAAGGAAAAGAAATTAACCAATATGAGGGCATCAGGTAAAGATGAAAGCACTGCTTGTACCTCTGTAAAACATATGACACTTGAATTTGC
>JAGLLQ010000229.1 GCA_023140455.1 Desulfobacteraceae bacterium
AAAATTGATACAAGAACAAGGGAATATGTTGAAAGAGTAAATGATTAACACCGTAACTAAAATAGTACCTTCCAGAGATAACAAATTCACATATTTTTTTTGAGGTATGATTGACTAAAATATGAATTTGATTTATTCTATAAATACGCTTCATAAATAATTTCTTTATTATGTTTCATTTAAAAAAGGAGGTTATCATGAGCAAATCAATTCATAAAATAATCGATGAACAAATCAAAAGATGGGAAATGGGCAAAAAGGATGAGATCCCCATACCAGAATCCATTAATGTTATCACTATCTCAAGAGAATCCGGCAGTCAGGGATATGAAATTGCAAAAAAACTTTCCATAGAAACAGGGTTTGATTTATTTCATAACGAAATCCTTGAAGCCATGATTGAAACATCAAAGAACAGCAGGATCCTTTTGGAAACTTTGGATGAGAGAGGGATGAATATTGTTGATGATATTGTATCTAATTTTATTAACGACCACCATTTATGGCCGGATGAATATTCAAAACTACTGTTTAAAATATTAACCACTGTGGGTAAGCATGGAAATGCTATTATTCTTGGAAGAGGTGCTAATTGTGTTTTGAAGAATCAAAAAGCCCTGAGGGTAAGGATTGTTTCTCCTGTACTGGTAAGGCGTGAATATATAGAAAAAAGTCTGGATTTGAATAAAGATGATGCACTAAAATATATTGTAAACACTGATGCCAACAGAAGTGCTTTTATAAAACGATATTTCAACTCTGATGCAACTGATCCCTCAAATTATGACTTGATTTTAAACACCAGTAGCCTTCCTGTTGAAAGGGCAGTTCAAGTTATTAAATGTGCAAGCAGTTAAAATCGAATTACTATTAAAAACCGTATCCGAATTTCAAGTTCTGAATATTTTTCACACTTCCCTTGACAAAATTTAGCTTACTATCTATTCTCCTTATCAAATTTAAATATTAATAAAACATACTCGGTATAACTCAATGTTTTAAATTTCATTGAATCCGATTGAATGTTGACAGAACAAAAGGGTTTAGTATGATCCGATCGATAATAAAGAGCACTGGCAGATATGTCCCGGAACAGCATGTTACCAACCAAGAGTTAACCGAATTAATGGATACAACTAATGAATGGATTGTGCAACGGACAGGGATTGAAGCTAGATATTGGGTAAAAGAAGGTGATGATATCGGCACCTCTGATTTAGCTTTGAACTCAGCTAAAATAGCCTTGAAACGTGCTAACTGGCAGCCTGATGAATTGGATCTGATTGTATTTGCCACCATGACTCCTGACGTAAATGTACCAGGCTCGGGCGCTCTTTTGCAGGATAAACTTGGCGCTACAAATGTACCGGCACTTGATATCCGTCAACAATGTACAGGCTTTTTACATGGACTTGAGATATGTGATGCCTATATTCGAAGTGAGAAAGCAAAAAAAATTTTATTGGTTGGTGCAGAATACCAAAGCAGATATATTAAACCCACTACAGCTAACCGGGACACAGCCATAATTTTTGCAGACGGCGCTGGAGCTACTTGTATTGAGGCATTGGAAACAGAAGATAATGTTGGGATCATTAACTCAATTCTATATGCTGATGGAAAATATTCAAATGCTTTAACATTTGGATTGCCAGCCAAAAAGTCAGGGCAACCTATCAGCAAAACCATTATTGATAACAAAGAACATTACCCCTATATGGATGGGAAAAAAGTGTTCAAGCTTGCTGTTACTCGTTTGCCTAAATTAGCGGAAGCATTGCTGCAAAAAGCAGATATGTCCATTGAGGATATTGATATGTTTCTACCCCATCAGGCTAATTTACGAATCAACGAGGCTTTCAGGGAGCGCATGAAAATTCCAAAAGAAAAGATGTATAATAATATTCAACAATACGGTAACACAACTGCTGCAACTATTCCCATTGCTTTTGACGAACTTCTGGAAAAACAGATGGTGAAATCAGGAGATATAATTATGTTTTTTGGGTTAGGGGCTGGCCTGACCTGGGGTGGCGTGATTTATAAGATGGTTTGATTGGGAGTAGATTTTTTTGACTCATTCTCTTATTTCAAAACCGGTCTGAAAAAACTACGTTCATAACTTACAATACACCGTGTTTTTTCAGCATACTCAAATGCTTCTATGCAGGCAGAATCTGAAAATGATTTTTTTCTATAAATCTCATATTCAGATAAAGATGGAAAAGTAAATAATGCCAATGCTATGTTTGAAGCCCCTTTAAAGCAGCTTTGGGAGTTGATGCAAGCCAGCTAAAGCTCGAAAATTCAGCGCAAAGATCGATATATTCGTTATCATCCTCTGACCAGGTTACTCTATATGTGTAACGATCATTTTTTATCGGCATGACTCCCCTCTAATCTTTAATGGCTTTAAGCATTGGTTTTAATTGATGTGTTAGCCGCTCAACACCTTCTAACTAAGGCTTATTCGATTGCAGTCTTATCTGTGTCAAAAAATCACGGATTGCTTTATTGACTTTATGCGACTTTTCTATAGGGGAAAAATGACCAGCATCTTCGATGTTTACAAGTTTAGAGTACTTGATGTTTTGTTCTAAAAAGGTTCCGTACTTCAAAGGTGTTATATTGTCATCATTAGCAGTCAGAATTAAAATTGGAACCTTGATTAAGTTTAGTTCTTCCATCACATTAAAACTATCACATGCTCGAAAGTCATCTAATGCAATGTCAGGCTGGCATAGTGAATAAGTTTCAATTTTTGCTCGCAGTTGCTCAGCATCACTCTTAGGTGAAATTGCAAAAGCACAAAGCATATCAACGAAATCGCTGTATTTTTTTTGAATTGCTTCAAAAATTAGTGGCATCACTTTTAGTCTTGCACCGGTATTGATGAGAATACCTGCATGGAAACTATCTTTGTAATTTATTAAAAGCTGTTGAGTAATAGCACCACCCAGACTCAAGCCACAAGGAATAGGTCGAGGGGGTTTGATAATATCAATGAAACCCATAACCGACTGAGCATAATCGGAGACATTATCTTTACCTGGTTTTCGACTTGTACCATGACCTGGAAGATCAATTGCAATAGTATTTACAAATTCTGTAAGAGATTTTACTTGTGCTTCCCAACAATCTTTGTTTAAAGCTGCACCATGAATGAAAATCAAAGTTGGTTTGTTTGGATCAAGAGGCCAATTACCTGAAACAAACCCAATCCCGCCTGCTTCGCGATTCTGCATCATAAAAATCTCTCCATATTGGAATGTTAATTTATTTTAAAATAACAATAAGTCTTATAGTTTTTTCTATCTATACTGTTAAGATAACTGAATAAATAACACTTGATAATTATCAAAGGAATATAATAATAGCAATTTTTTTTTAAAAAGTACTGGTTTGATATTGGAATTTTAATAATGCCGGGGTGAGAGCTTCTAGTTGCAAGAATTTAATTCAAGTTCATATGTTATCTAAAATCTCTTTATAATTACAGTCTTTTTCAGGGCACTTCAGAAATCTCCCATCTCTTTTTGTATTCTTTTCCAAAAGATATGGAGAATTACATTCAGGGCATTTTTTATCAACAGGTTTATCCCATGTTGCAAAAGTACAATCAGGATATTGATTGCATCCGAAAAATATTTTTCCACGCTTGGATTTTTTTTCAACTATAGAGCCTGTGCAATTCTCAACAGGGCATTTCATGCCAATCTCTTTGCCATTTGTGTTGCCATTTATAGATTCTGTATGTTTACACTCAGGATAGCCTGTGCAGGCAAGGAAAGGACCATAGGTGCCATCTTTAATCACCATATCTTTCCCGCATTTTTCACATTCTTTTACTTTGGTATTATCAATATTTTTTTTAACAATTTCAATATTACCTTTTTCATCTCTTTCATAATTGCTGGTAAATGAGCATTCAGGGTATCCTGAACAGGCAATAAAATGTCCATTTCTACCAATTTTTCTTGTTAATTCTTTACCACATTCAGGACACTTAAGATCAGTTTTGATTCCAACCCCTTTGACATTGAGCATATTTTTTTCAGCAAGATCAAGTTTTTCTTTAAAACGGGAATAAAATTCTTTTAAGACCTCAATGGAATTTTTTTTACCAATTTCAATGCTGTCAAGATTGTTTTCTAAATTTGCTGTAAATTTAGCAGTGAGAATTTCCGGAAAGGAACCAACAAGGAGATCATTAACTATAAATCCAAGTTCGCTTGGAATAAAATAACGGTTTGTAAGATTTACATAACCTTTGTCTCTTATTGTGGAAAGTATTGCAGCATATGTACTTGGTCTTCCAATACCGCTTTCTTCAAGCTCTTTGACTAATGATGCTTCTGAGAATCGAGCCGGAGGTTTTGTAAAGTGCTGCTTTGGGTTGACCTTCTTTTTTGTTAGTTCAGCTCCTTTTTCAAGGACAGGAAGTTCCTGTTTATTCTTTTCAGATTTTTTTTCCTCAGTTGCATAAAGTTTCATAAACCCCTGAAATGCAACTGTACTTCCTCCAACACTGAGCTGATAGTCATTCCCTGCTTTAATAACTATTGTTTTCTGATCAATTTTTGCCTGTGCCATCTGGGATGCAACAAATCGTTTCCATATCAAGTCATAAAGTCTGAACTGATCATTTGACAGGTATTTTTGAATCTTTCCCGGAGTATTTATAACAGATGTAGGTCTGATAGCTTCATGGGCATCCTGGACATTTTTCCTATTTTTAAAAAATCTTGGCTTGGATAGAGCATATTCTTTGCCAAATTTGTTTTCAATAAAGTTTAGTGCTTCAAAAGCTGCATCAGCTGCAATTCTAGTTGAATCTGTACGCATATAAGTTATTAAACCTTCAGGACCTCCTGTGCCTATTTCAATACCTTCATACAATTGCTGAGCTACAATCATTGTTTTTTTAGCTGAAAATCTGAGCCGGTTTATTGCATCCTGTTGCAACTTACTTGTAATAAAGGGAGGAAGAGGATT
>JAGLLQ010000023.1 GCA_023140455.1 Desulfobacteraceae bacterium
TACGAAAATTGAAACAAAGCCAGTTAGGAATATTTACAAGATCTTCATTCTCAATAATTCTACCCGCTACTTTTGTTTTAAGACGATTATATCCTCCAGCAAGATAAGTGCCTGGATAATGCACGTCATCGGCATTTGCCTCAGGAGCTGCTCCCCTGGTAACAAAATAGCCGTTTCCCAAGGCGCACATCGCTTCCCGCCGCCCTTCATCTTTAGGATCAAACCCCATATATATTTGATCCCAGCTGGTTCCTTTTTCAACGCCTGCTTCAATTTCAGAAAGATCGTCAACTACTATGTGAGCACCTTTTTGTTTGAGTTTTTTTGCCTGATCTTTCCGGTTAACACCAATAACCATTCCAAATCCGCCTTTTTCCCCGGCTTCTACACCGGAAAGCGCGTCCTCCACCACCACACATCTCTCAACATCAACATCCAGTACACTGGCTGCTTGAAGAAAAATATCCGGCTCAGGTTTGCCTGTAAGGCCAAGGCTCTCAGAAACAATGCCATCAACTCTGGTATCAAATAAGGCTTTAATATTTGCAGATTTAAGAACTTTACTACAGTTTTTGCTTGAACTGACAATGGCTGTTTTGAATCCATTTTTTCTTAACTCACGAATAAGATCAACAGTGGATTCATAGACTTTAACACCCTCTTTTTTCAACAAATCAGAAAAAAATAGATTTTTCCTATTACCTAATCCGCATATAGTTTCCATATCAGGATCATCATCCACAGAGCCATAGGGGATATCAATCCCCCGGGATGCGATAAAAGCTTCAATCCCTTTATAGCGTGGCTTCCCATCCACATATCTTGTATAGTCATCCTTAGGATCAAAAGGTATATAATTGTCTGTGCCGCTCCTTTTTTTCAGGTATTCGTCGAAAAGCTTTTTCCAGGCACTTACATGAGTATCTGCAGTTCTGGTAACCACACCATCTAAGTCAAAAAGGACAGCATCATAAAATTCAGGATTAATTATTTGTTTTATAGTTGCCATAAACAATATCCTCGTAAGAATTTGTATTAACGAAAAACAATAATGTTACCTTATTTAATTTCAATATATCACGTTTCCAGTGTTTTAGGTGTGATTATTAACCATGCTTTTATCAGCCACTTCCAATATGAGCAATTGACATGCCAATGCAGGTATTTTGCATCATGTTTAATAAACAAAATTGGTCCATAAGGCCGAAACATTGGAGGCTGATAAGGATGAGTCAGGTATAACCAAAATTAAAAAAAATATACTACGACCTTGATTTACTTTTTCTGATAACCAGTGTCAGCTTTTTTTACATGTTGTAATATTTTAATATATATCTTTGCTGATTCAACCATATTTATAATTAGGATAACTCTCCAAATATTCGCGGGTCAACAATTTTGCGAGTTTCTATGAGATTGGCACATCAATTGCTCTAATATTTTATGTAAAAACATTTTGATAAAAAACAAAGGGGGGTCCCCTATGAATCGAATAAAAAAAATTTTAGCGTGTGTAGATTTCTCAGAATATTCGCTAATAGTATTGAAGTACGCAGTAGAATTAGCAAATAATGAAGAAACAGAAATTATTGTTTATAATGTTATCAATCAAAAAAATATCAATGGAGTTGAAACGGTTAGTCAATATTTCCCCAGTGCCTTTGACATTGAAGATTATCTAAAAGAATTAAGAAAAGATACCCACAAGACAATAAAGCATATAATAAAAGAAAACTTTTTTGACCAGAAGTCAATGATGAGCATAAAGGTTGATATGGGCATTCCTTTTGAGTGCATCTTAAAAACAGCGAAAACAGAAAATGTGGATTTAATTATCATGGCTAATAAGGGCAGAGGTAACCTTTCAAAAGTTCTTTTTGGCAGTGCTGCAGAAAAGGTATTCAGACATTCACCAGTGCCTGTTGTCAGTGTCAGAGATAAAACAAAATTCAAAAGGAGGTGTAAAGATGCAGAAAAATAATAATAAAATCCTTGTTGCCTTTGACGGGTCACGAAAAGCATTCAAAACAATTAAATATCTTTGCAGCTTCAAACCTTTTCTCAATAAGCAAATCGTCCTGTATAATGTTATCAGCTCTGTCCCTGAGTGTTATTATGATATAAAAAAAGCCCCTTTCAGTAAAAGTGCCATCACCCAGGTAAAAGCATGGGAATTAGGTCA
>JAGLLQ010000230.1 GCA_023140455.1 Desulfobacteraceae bacterium
TTGACTCAAGCAATTTAAATATGGAACAAAAGCACAGACTTGATGCCTGGGGTAAATATCTATACTATTATTCCGGGGCGTCAATATCTTCTGTAATTGTTAACAGCGGTAATAGTGTTGCAGGATATATTATCAGCAACGGCCCCAACCAGACAAGAGAGACTGATATTACTACAAATCCTGATATCATCACCATTGCCGGTGACGACATAGTTACCCCGATCAATGTATCAAGTGAAGCTGTTAAAGTCACTCTTGCTGAGCTTAAGGTTTTGCAGGACAAAGCAAATGCTTATGATGCTCTTTTTGAAGGTATTGACAATGACGGGGATGGAGCTCCTGATGAAAATGGTTGTATCAGTGATGCAGGCGGCGCCGGGACATGCCCTCCCAGTGGGGCCAATGATCCTAATTGCGGAACAGCAACGCTGGATAACCTGCCAAATTACGCTTGTGTTTACAATACTTCTGATGCCATATCTCTGATTACAGATTTATACAGCCTCTCATCGCAATATATTGCTGATCCATGGGGCAATAATTATGTTTGGGGAGATGCATCATTAACTACAGCAAATCCACGGTATCATAAATTTTATTCTCAAGGCCCTGATGCTGCAAGTGGAACTGCTGATGATATTATTCCATAATACTATAACCTAAGAGGAGACATTCTTGGATTATAAACAATTATATAATTTAAAGGAAGCCCCATTTAATCTCACTCCTGACCCTGATTTCTTCTTTCCCAGCAAGACTCATAAAATCGCTTTAGAAACCCTTCTTTACTCAATAAATTCAAAAGAGGGTTTTATACAAATAACAGGGGAACCCGGCACTGGGAAATCAATGCTTTTAAGAAAAATCATAAGGCAACTTGGAGATTCTATTGTACTTTGCCTGTTGCTTCATACAAATATAAAAGCTGACTCACTGCTTATAGCCATTATGCAGGACCTGAAAATTGATATTTCAAATATTGAGAATCCAAATCAGGAGAACCTTATTACCCTGTTTAGAGAATTTCTTTTAAACCAGATTGAAAAAGGAAAACATGTAATCATTATTGCTGATGAAGCTCAAAATATGCCTGACGATACATTAGAAGAACTAAGAATGCTTTCCAACCTTGAAACTGAGAAAACCAAATTATTACAAATAATATTAGTCGGTCAAATTGAACTTGAACATATCATAACCTCGACAAGGTTAAGCCAGTTATATCAAAGGATAACAATCAGATACAGATTAAATCCTTTAACCAGAAAAGAGACAGAATTCTATATTTTTCATCGCCTTAAAATCGCATCCATGGAGGGGAAAACACATCTTGTAAGTTTTAAAAATGGAGTAGCCAATCAAATATTTAAATGGAGCAAGGGTGTCCCAAGATTGATTAATATTATCAGTGAACGGGCGCTTATGGCATCTTTTATCACTAATTCTAAACAAATTTCTAAAAAACATATTAAAAAAGGTTTAGTAAGTATCCAGGGAGAAACACAACTATCAACTGCTAATAATGGCTTAATCACATTTTGCTATATCTGTATTTTTATTTTAATTGCAGCAGGTTTATGGGGCTATGGGAAACTTAATCCAAAATTTGACCTTTTCTCTATCAAATCTCCAACTGCTCAAATTAAAACAGCAGGCAAGCCACAAATTACTAAACCTATTAAAGCCCAAATATTTGATCAGACACGTGATCAGATACCGAAATTGACGCCTGGCCAGATAACAAAACAGATGCCTGAATCAATTCCAAAAAAATTATCATTTGACTGGATTGATTTACCTAAAGAAGGTGATGAGATCCTAATTGTCAACAAAGCAACCGGGATGCTTTCTTTATGGACTAAAAATAACAATTCTATAATCAAAACAAATGAAGAAAGCTTTAACACTATTCTCCCATCCGGCATCTATATGGCTGGAATAGATAATAATAACAACCGATTCATTTTTAACCCGGAAATATCATATTTGATGAATACAGAGGAAGTTGGAAACAGGTTCTGGAATGTTATTAATACAAAAGACATGAATAGAGTAACACCTGTTCTTGTCTTAAATTCTCTTCAGGAAATCCAAAAAAGAACAGATATAAAAAAAGTTAGAATAGCTGTTAATCTCTGGGCAGACGCCTGGCAGGATTTAAATATTGATGATTTTATTGAATCCTTTGGTCATTTTGTATCAATTTATGAAACAAATGAGAAACAACCTGTGGTATTTTCAAAGAAAAAAATCCTTGAGCATAAAAAAGACATCTTTAATAAAAGTAAATATGTAAATCTTAAAATATCTAATACACTTTGTCTGCTTGACCCTCTAGATGATAATAAAGCTTATGCTGTTTTTTCCCAGGAATATAATTCAGAAATTCATCAGGATAATGGAAAGAAAATACTCTATTTTAATAAAGTATTTCATAAAAATGGGGACTTTGACTGGAAAATTACCGGCAAACTCTGGCTTAAAGGATAAAGTGTTAAAGGGATATGCTCAATGAACATCAATGCTGATCTACCAGCAGTAAAAATTGAATCAATCAATAAAACCTACATGGAAAAGAAGTGTGAAATCAATGCATTAAATGATTTTTCCTGCGAAATAAAAACAGGAGAAATTGTAGGATTAATAGGGCCAAACGGTGCCGGCAAAACAACTTTACTAAAGATAATAATGGGGTTGACTGCCCCTGATTCAGGTCGAATCCTTTTTAATGGCAAAGTAAAGAGATTTGGCGAGCCCCGTTTCAAACCTGGAATCAAAACTGGGAAAACAAACAAATTGAATTCATCTGGGATAAACAAAATATCAAACACAGGGTATCTACCTGAAAACTTCTGCCCAAATCCCCATATCACTGTCAAAGAATATATTCTGTTCCTGTTTGGACTTATAAATATAAACTCAAAAGTTGCAAAACCAGAAGCCATGAATCTTTTAGAACAAGTTGGAATGGAAAATTATGCCAATAGAAGAATATCGGATCTCTCAAAGGGTATGGGACAAAGACTTGGCCTTGCCCAGGCTTTTGTCGGGGATCCTGATATTTTACTGCTGGACGAGCCGACCTCAGGACTTGATCCTGTTGGGAGAAGCGAGGTTATTGAATTTCTGCTTGATCAGAAAAAAAAGGGTAAAACAATATTTTTCTGCTCCCATATTCTATCAGAAGTTGAACAGGTCTGTGATAAAATTGGGATACTTGTAAAAGGCAGACTGAAAATCTTTGGTCAGATAAAATGTTTACTATCAGAAACTGAAAACACAAATTTAGAAGATGTATTTAAAAAAATGGTGCAATAATGCTTATGAGACCCATACTGAATATAATAAATACAATGTTAAAAGAATGCATTCGCAGCAAAATATTCTTAGGCTTAAGTCTTTTTGTGGTTCTCTTTTTAATATTCTCAGTATACATAAGCTCTCTTTCCCTTGATACTCCGGCAAGATTCATACTCAATGCCGGTATGGCAGGTATTTCAATAATCTCTCTTGCAGTGATAATCCTTTTTGGTCTTTACTCGATCTATGAAGAGAAAAATCGAAACGAACTCCATGTTTTACTGAACCGTATTCCAAGGTCATCTTACCTTTTTGGTAAATTCATCGGGATAGCCATTGTACAAGCTATTTTTGCTGTAATTGTAAGTTTAGGAATATTTATTCTTGCCTGGTATTTTGGTAATGCTGTTTGTTTTGAAATATTCTATGCTGCTATATTTGCTATACTTGAATTCAGCCTTTTAATTGGTGTTGGAATCTTATTTTATTGTTTAAATACAGGCTTCACATTAAACTCGCTCCTTGTACTCACAATATATATAGTTGGTCATTCTACAAAGGAAGCAATAATCAGTTTTATTGGACTTGGAAAATATGGCAATGATTTTCACCTCTATATAGTAAAAACAATTGGTATAATCCTGCCTGATTTTGACTTTTTTAACTTTAAGCTTGAGCTTCTTCATCACCAGAGCATTCCTACTGAAAAAGTTTTAATATCAGTTGGTTATTGGTTTTTCTACCTTACCGCTCTTTTACTGATTTCTACTGCAATATTAAGAACTAAAGATGTTTAATATACCTGTAATTAAAAGCAAGGACACTAGTCATTTTTCTACAAATCTACTTTATTTTTCTGGCATTCTTTTTTTATTTATTGCTTTTATTTTCGGGTTTTTACGGATAACACTTTTCCCCTTTGAAATAGAAGAAGATTATAGAATCATTCCTAATTCAAAAATCAGTAAACTTATCAGTCTTGATCATGAAGGATTTCTTGCTGACATATTGTTTATTCAGGTAAATCTTCACTCAGGAAGCTTAATGTGGAAACCTCTATCAATAAAATTTGATAGTAAATGGGCTTATGCGACAATGGATGTTGTGACAGATCTTGACCCCAAATTCTACAAAGCCTACCTCTTATCTTCAATGGGCTTAATACATAAATCTGAAGATGTGAGACTTTCAGAACCAATTTTAAAAAAAGGAATGAAAAATTTCCCTGAATCCTGGGAACTCCCCTTCTGGGCAGGATATGGTTACTACAACCATGTTAAAGATTATAAAAAAGCCACCGAATACATGCTAATGGCTTATAATAAGCCAGGTGCCCCAAAACGCTTTCTTGGTATGATGGCATCAGCCACACAAAAAAGTGGCAACTTTGATAAAGCTGCAATTGCAATGATGGCAATGATGGAAAGTACTGACAATAAAAAGCTTAAAATACTCTATGGTAATAAAATGGTCAGAATGAAAAATTTTGCTAAAATAATGGCAGCTGCAAAAGAATACAAAGCCCAATTAATGACTTACCCTAAGTCCATAGAAGATTTAATCATTAAAGGTTATTTAAAACAAATCCCTAAAGACCCCATGAAT
>JAGLLQ010000231.1 GCA_023140455.1 Desulfobacteraceae bacterium
AAAAGATAAAGAATACTCCAACTTCGATTCTTCTGGAAGGATCGAGTGGAACAGGAAAGGAACTGATTGCCAGAGCTATTCACTATAATAGTAATAGACGTAACAAAAAATTTGTTGCTCAATATTGTGGAGCACTACCGGAAACACTGTTGGAAAGTGAATTGTTCGGGCATGTAAAAGGTGCTTACACTGGTGCAGAGAGTGACAGGATAGGAAGATTTGAAGCTGCACATAAGGGAACTATTTTTTTGGATGAAATCGGAGATATCCCCCTTTCAGTTCAGATTAAACTGCTCAGAGTTCTTGAAGAAAAAATGATACAGCGGGTAGGTACGAACAAATCAATCCCCATTGATGTAAGAATAATTACAGCAACCAATAAGAACCTTGAACAAATGATAGAGCAGGGGCAGTTCAGAGAAGATCTGTTTTTCAGGATAAATGTATTCCCTTTAACCTGCCCGCCGCTACGTGAGCGTAAAGATGATATTACATTAATTATTCAGCATTTTATCAGCCTTCATGCTGAGAAAACAGGAAAAAATATTTTAGGGTTTACACCGGAGGCCATGCGGTTAATGGTGGCATACCGCTGGCCAGGAAATATCAGGGAATTGAGGAACAGTGTTGAGTATGCTTTTGTTCTGGCAAGGGAGAAAAGTATCGGGTCTGAACATTTGCCTGAAAAGATCAAAAACTTCAACCTCCCGGAGACCAAATTTGAAAAAATTACTGATAGTAATGATATGGATAGAGTCGGAGACTCGGTCAAGGTTGGACTGTCTGAAAAAGAAAAGCTCCTTGATGCACTTCAACAGGCAGACGGGAATCAGACAAAAGCTGCGCAGATTTTAGGTGTCAGCCGTGTAACTATATGGAAACGTATTAAAAAGCATGGAATACAGCTCAAATAATACCAAGCCTTGAAAATATCTCTTCCTGTTCATCAAGGATTTCTTTTAAGATATTTATGTCTGTCAAAGGACTCATAATAACACAACGCAGTACAACACTTTCTGTTTTGCTATTTCCTGGTAATATAAATCTTGTTCTTGAGACAAAACTTTGCCCCTGTTCTCTTTGTTTCCTCTGGACTTTGATATTTATGTCATTTAAAAGATTTGTAACTTCTTTTTTTTTATCGCCAGAAGAATTATCAAGTTTTGATTTTAAATCAGGAGGCATAACTCTGTAAGTAACTATGTTCAATTCAGGGTCAGTAATCAGATCAAAGATTCCTCTTTTTTTAATCTCTTCAGCAAATTCTTTGGCTGTTTTAATTCCATGGTCAATAATAAGAGCATATCCCCGGCTGCCCATGATTTTTAATGCACTGTCAAGTATCAGGGAGTTTGCTTCCCTTGAGCCTTCAAGTGTTTTAATGCCTATATCAACACTCCCGGGTCTGTTAACATAGTTTGAGTGATAGGCAATCTGATCCATTGCCAGAGGATCTTTAAAATATATCATGCCGCTTGTCATTGGCATGTAAAATTGTTTGTGGCAGTCAATTGTAACAGAATCTGCTTTTTCAATTCCTTTTAAAAGATGAGAGTTTTTTTCAGAAAGCAATACAGGTCCGCCCCATGCAGCATCAACATGGAAAAATATGGAATTTTCTTTGCAAATTTCTGCTATTTCACATAGGGGGTCAACAAGTCCGGTTTCTGTAGCTCCGGCTATCCCTACAACAGCAGCAATTTTAGTTCTTTTATCATTTGACAGTTCTTTGATGGTGTTTTTTAGCTTTATCAGATCAATCCTGTGGCTTGAATCCATATCAATGGGGATTATATTTTTATTTCCTATCCCAAGCACCCCTCCTGCTTTTCTGAGCGAAAAATGTCCCCGTTTTGGAACCAGTACCACAATTCTATCTAAGGAATATGTCTGCATTGTTTTTGCAATGCCTTCATTCTCAATTCCCTCAAAGCCGGTATCCGGTAAAAACAGGTGATTCCGTGCAACCCAGAGTGCTGTAAGATTGGCTGTTGTGCCGCCTGTTGTAAATGCTCCAAGGGATGTATCAGTACTTTGCACATGTTTTTGATAGAAAGCTTCATCTTTGTTAAAAACAAGCCTGTGTATTTTTGCAAGAATCTGTTTTTCAATTACTGATAAAACTTTTGATGTTTCAAGCTTGTTAACATTTTGATTAAGAGCTGTAATAATGGTTTTTAAATGTACCATGAAAAACGGCATTGCAGATGTCATATGCCCGACAAAATAAGGGGATGCTACATTTACAGCTTTTGGAGCTATTTTATCAATTATATCTGTTATTACATCAGCTAGTTTTTTTTGAGGGTGCTTGTTTATCAGAGTATCTTTGAAATCTTCTGTAAGCTCTTTTAAACTGATTTCTTCTGTTACACCAACATGAGTATTTAAAAAGTCATGGAGTCCAAAAAGTATCTGCTCCATATATTTTAATAAAGTTTTTCTGCATGTCTCATCTTCAGGTCTTATAAAGATCCTTTGAAGTGTCTCCCAGTTTGCAATAAGCTCGATCGGTTGCTGGCTTTTATTCATGATTTATACTAAACTTTCTATTCTTGATTAAAAATTGCAAGTATAATACATTTTTAAAAAATTATACAGGAGGATTTAATGACAGAAGCAACTGTGCAGGCATTAAATGGCTTAAGAGATCTTTCAATGGTAAAATGGTATATTATACCGCTTCTCACCATAGTTTTTTATATTTATACAAAAGAAATCAAACTTGCCCGAACAACAGGTAACTGGAATGCTGTTTTTTCTGGCTTGGCCATCTTTGGCGTTGATTTTTTCAATGAAACCTGGAACGGCTGGGTAATGCATTTGACACAGCGGTCAGCATTCTGGACAACACCGGGTGACACTGCTCTCCGTACTATGGTCGGCTGGAACATTGAAATCATATTTATGTTTTTAATTTTAGGTATTGTCTATTATCATACGCTTTCTGAAAGCACCACGGAAAAAATCTTTGGCATTCCTGAGAAATGGTTCTGGGCAGTAGGTTATGCAGCTTTTGCAGTCTTTATTGAATGCCTGCTCAATATGGGCGGGCACCTTGTATGGGAATATCCATTCTGGAACCTTTCTTTTAAGGGAATCTGGCTGATATTTTTCTTTGGCTATTTTCATTTCTACTGCGCAGCAATTTTAATAATCAGCTTAAAGAAAATGAAGCACAAAATCATTACACTGGTCATTATTTATTCTGTACCGGCAATCATGAATATAATTGCTTTTGGATTTTTATCCTGGAATTATTAATCTGAAATTAAAGTATTATAAATGTCATAGTTCTCTTTGTTGAAACATACAAAGAGAACTTCATTTGTTGTATACTCATTTTTTAAAAAATTGTTTACTTCATTGATTGCAATTTTTGCAGCGAGCTCTTTGGGGAATCCATAAACTCCAGTGCTTATATTTGGAAAAGCAATGGTTTTTATTTTGTTTCTTTGGGCTGTTATCATTACGTTTTTGTATGCCTTTGCAAGTAATTCTTCTTCGTTATAATTCCCACCTTTCCATACAGGTCCTACAGTATGAATTACGTGTTTTGCAGTAAGATTATAGCCCTTTGTGATTTTAGCTTCACCTGTTTTACAGCCATTTAATGTTTTGCATTCTTTAAGTAACTCAGGCCCTGCTGCATCATGTATGGCTCCGTCGACACCGCCTCCTCCAAGGAGACTGTTGTTTGCAGCATTAACTATCGCATCGACTTTTAGTTTTGTAATTTCACATTGTTCTATGTGAACTCTTTTATCTATATCAGTCATTAACAATTATCTCCCCGGTATTTTGTCTGAAATACTCATGTCTATTTCAGAATAGTATATATTATTGCTTTAAAGAAGATCTATATTTTTTTAATTTTGAGTGCAGTACTGTGCTGTGCTATTATGAGTCCGATAACTAACACTGATATTAATATACTTGAATAGTTTGAAATATCATGACTTAAAGGAGGCAATTATGGCACTGTTTCTGGTTCAACACGGTTTAAGCCTGCCAAAGGACAAAGATCCTGATAAAGGATTATCCAAAAAAGGATTGGAAGATACAAAAAAAATTGCTGAAGTTGCAAAAGCTTACAAAATACCAGTATCAATGATTTTGCACAGTGGAAAAAACAGGGCAGAAAAGACAGCTTTAATCTTTAATGAAACCCTTGATTTAAAAGAGCCTTGCAAAAAAATGCAGGGTATTAAACCATTGGATGATGTTAAGGCCATAGGGGATAAGATTGACCCGAATGCTAATATAATGCTGGTAGGTCATCTTCCATTTATGGAAAAGCTTGTTTCTTATCTTATTACAGAAAATGAAGATCTGAAGATCTATAAATTTCAGAACTCAGGAATTGTCTGCCTTGATAATGAAGATAACAGATGGTTTATAAAATGGACTCTTAATCCTGATATTTCATAACTGCATTGGTATGTTTAAAGAAAGTATTCTTTATTTTTTTTATCCATGTTGACCATTTACATCCAACTCTTCATTTGTAGCATTCCATGGTGCAAGTTTGAATAACAGCAGCATTCCCGGGATTGCAAGGAATGCGCAGATAAAATAAAAACTGGACCAGCCAAATGATTCAACTATAAATCCAGTAGCCATGGCAGCAATAGTTCCGGGAACTGCCATCAGACTTGTTAAAAGTGCGTATTGGGTCGCAGTGTATTTTTTGTTGGTTTTAAT
>JAGLLQ010000232.1 GCA_023140455.1 Desulfobacteraceae bacterium
CACTTTTCAGGGTTAGGGATTGAAAGTTGCTCATTTTCAAGGGCTTTTATAAAGTTTAAAATTCTTGAAAGGCGAAGTAATGTGACAGACTGGGTTCGCGAACAGGCATCGACGATGGGAAGGGCTGTTGATCGCATTAAAGAAAAACTGTGAGGTAGCAAATTATTATCCTGACATTTTTTATAATCCATACTGCCGGGAGCCGGATAAAAAATAGACAGGCCAACAAGGGTTGATTTTGCTGCCAGATATAAAAGGTCATCAACTGATTGTTTCGGGTCCTGCCCAGGAGCGGCAGCAATGATATAAGAAACAGATTCCAGGTCATATTTATTTGCAAGATTTAAGGCATTGTCAAAAGCATGTCTGACATCTTTTCTGCAAAATTTTTCCAATTGTTTTTTTGATGTTGATCCAAGAGAAAGATTCAAAGTTCTAAAACCTGTGGATTTCATTGCCTTAATAATATCTTCATCTATAGAAGGCGGGAAAAGGCCGTTCATGGCTCTTAACTCAAAATTCTTTTCAGGGAATTTTTCCTGAATTTTTCTCATAAGGGACAAAAACCATGGTTTTTTAAGGCAGAGGTTCTCATCTTCAAAATCAATGAACTCAATATCATAGGCTTCCACCTGGGATTCAAGCTCTTGAATAACATCATCTGTTTCCCGCTGTCTAAAAGGGGCATAGGAAGATGATGCACTTACAGCGCAATAGGAACATTTCATGGGACATCCCCGACTGGACACCACAATGGCACTACCTTTCCCTTTTCTTTGGTAAAATTTTTGGTTCACAAGATTCAAGGCAGGCAAAGTCAAACCTTTAAAATCTTTTATCCAGACAGGATCACTGACATGTAATGAGTTGTCATATTTTCGAAAGACAATACCCGGAACTTTATCAAGATCAGTATTGTCCCTTAATGCATCTGCCAGCACGGGCATAGCAAGTTCACCCTCGCCCCGGATTACATAATCAATTTGTTGGCATTCCATTACGGCCTCTGGAAGCTTAGTAGGGTGATGACCGCCAATAACAATTTTGCAATCCGGTAAAAATTTCTTGATAATTTTTGCTGTTTTAAGAACTGAATCAAAATAAGGTGTAAACAGAGAAGAAATACCAATTAAAAAAGGGTTTTTATCTCTTGCTGTTTTCCCGATATGTTCAAAACTAAACCCGAAATGTTTATAATCATGAAAAAGAGAAAATGCAGAAATATCAGACCTCCCATAAAAAGAGCAAAGATATTCAAACTCTTTTGGCCATTCTACGATCTTTGCTTTTTTTGTTGCAAGGGAATCAAATATTTCAACATTGTAGCCATGGCTCTTTAATGAACCTGCAATGGAACAAAGACCATATGGAATAGTTCGTTTTTTTGTCAGATAAAAATCTTCGATGGGTGGTTGGACTAAGAGTATGTCTTTATTGATCACTATAAAACCTTTGATGGTTATAAAACCTGTTTGTAAATGTTTTAATATCATGTATTATCGAATTTTTACAGGAACACATCAATAAGGGATTAATATGGTTTTAAATATAATTAAATTTTTAAGTGTGGTTCTTTTAATATCCATGACAACCCACTATTTCCTATTTTTTTCCTGGACCCGGTTTTTTAATATTCATTCCTCCTCGACAAAATCCGGCTTGTTTTTAATTGTGTCGTTCTTGTCCATCACATTTGTTTTATCCTCAATTTTTATTCATATATCCAATAATCCTTTTACCCGAGCCTATTACCTTTTCTCAGGAACCTGGATTGGACTTATGAGCTTTTTATTGATAATGACTGCTCTTATCTGGCTTGTGAAAAGTGGATTATGGGTTTTGCCTCGGGATATTCCTGTTAAACCCATTATTCAAAACCTGTCTATTTTCCTATATAGTATTGCAATTATCTATACGGGATTTTGTCACTACCAATTTTATAAAATAGAGATTAAATCCATAAATGTACCCATCCAAAAATTGCCACACCAATGGAAAGATAAAAAAATCATCCACCTTTCTGATCTTCATCTGGGAGGTACTAAGGATCTTAAATTTTTAAAAAATATTGTTTCTTTGACTAATGATCAAAATGCAGATTTGATTTTAATTACGGGCGACCTGTTTGATGGTGCCACAAATTCTCAGGAAAGATATATCCCTTATTTAAATAATTTCAAGGCAAAACATGGAATTATATTTACCAGCGGGAATCATGAAATTTATTCAGGTGTTAAAAAATCAAGAAAGTTGATTGAGAATTCAAAAATTATAATGTTAGACAACAAAGCTATTGTTATTAAAGGTCTGCAAATATTGGGAATTTCCTATCCTGAATTTAACAATACTTCTGCATTTGATTTTAACAATCCAAAAGTGTTTACAAAAAATCTACCCACAATACTGCTATATCACACACCTACCAGCATAAAAGCCAATGGAGAGAACCTTGCTGAGGTTCGATCTTCAGATTATCTTGCTCCGGACACCACTTTTTCTTTTGCCATAAACAAAGGAATTTCATTACAATTATCCGGCCATACACATGCGGGGCAGTTTTTCCCCTTTACATGGGTTGCAGGCAAAGTATTTAAGGGACTTCATTATGGGCTTCACAAAATTGATAATTTTTATATTAATATAAGTTCCGGTACAGGATCGTGGGGACCGCCTTTAAGGTCAGGTTATTTATCTGAAATTGTTGTAATTAACTTAAAAAAAAGCAGGGCAATGAAAGAATTGTAAACATTGCCCTGTAAAGTTTTCTTTTATCCACCTGCAATAAGCGGTAGTAGATAAATTTCAGCATTATCGGGAATAATAGTTTTGTCAAAATTCGGACTTGACACAAGCACATTGTTGAGCCTGACAGCTGCGCAATGATCTGTGTTTTCTATTCTTTTAATAAGGTCTGAGACAGTCATATTCTCAAACCAGTCCATATTTTTATCATCAACTTTTATCACTATTCACTATTTTCCACTATTCAACGCCATTTGCCTTAAGAAGTTCCATGATTTCAGGGAAATCAATGCCAAGGCGTTTTACAGTTTCGACAGTTGGAATACCATTTTCTGTCCAGCCACGGCGAGTATATACTGCATCAACAAGCTGTACATAAAGGGCTTCACGCTTTTCACGAAGTGTTTGAACTTTTTGTTCAGTATTCATGGAAGTTATATCGATTTTATGTTTTTCAGTTAAGTCTGTATCATAACGATCCTGGCGTGATTCATACTCTTCAACACTTACCGGGCCCATTGCACGGTATGGAACGGTATCATGTTCTCTTGTACCATAACCCATTTTAAGGTTAAAAACTCTTTGAAAATTATATACAACTTCACTCATGGCAACAAGACCGTCTGAATCAACTTTTCGGCCTGTAACTGCAGAAAAGAAATCAGCATACCAGCCAACATGTTTTACAACTTTTGCGGGTTCAGCCTGATCTTTATTATCCTCCGGGACAATATCATTCCATGGGAGTTTGCAAAGGCCACAGAGACCAAACCATGTTCTGAACATTGGGAACCAGTGAAGTGCTTCTGCTTTATTTTCAAAAGTCGGCATAAAATTGTGTACCATATCAAGGAAAATAAGCCATGCTTCATCATGCTGAGGCCCTTTTAGAGCAAGCCCGTATCCGCCTTGTTGGGCAAGTGATTCTTTTGTAATATATTCAGAAAATTCAAGACCTTTAGATTCCATTCCAATATCCTGCATCATCTTTGCATCAGACCCAAAATCTTTGGCAAAGATTGCTTTCATTTTACGAATACCCTTACCTGCAATCGCACCAAAGCCTTCTCCTTCTGCAATCTTATGAAGAAGTTCAAGAACTGCAATCCTGTTTCCAAAATATAACTCCAGTCCATCAGTGTGTTCTTTAGTGATAAGACCTCTTTCAAAGCATTCCATAATAAAGGCTATTGAGGTGCCAACAGAGATTGTATCTACACCATATGCATCGCAATAAAAATTAATTTCAAGCACTGTTGAAGGATCAAAAATTCCAAGGCTCGAACCACACCCTGCTGCTGTTTCATATTCCGGTCCGTCTACAAATACTTTTTTACCTTTATATGGTCCTGAAACAGGAACAAAATCCTTTACACCATGGGCACATGCAACAGCACATCCTTTCCAGCAACCATCAAAGCCTTTATGAAATGCTTTATCAAAATATAGTTCACCTAAATTATGTCCTTCAGCATGGGAGCCGTATTGAAAATTATTTACAGGCAGACAATCATGATCATTCATAATAGGGATAAGATGAGTTGTCCCGACTTTTGCCATTCTATTCTGTTTGGCATCAAGGGTTACAATTTCCTTTGCATGGGTTTTTGTAACTTTTTTTAATGCTTCCATATCAGCAGGGTTATTTGTCTTAAAGGTAACTGAATCCCAGCTTGCAACAACTGCTTTTACTTTTTTATCAGCAAAAACAGTTCCTATACCACCGCGACCTGCCTGTTTATACCTTGTCATTTTTCTTCCTGTGTCATACCAGGAAAAATTGAGGCATCCAAACAATGAATTTTTAGCACCAAGTCCTGTTGTCACAACAGAAATATTAACTGGTTTTTCTTTATTAAAGTGGTCTGTAAGCTCTTTAGTAAGCAGATATGAATCATCTGTAAGATCTTTTGCTTCAAAAATCTTAATCTCTTCTTTTATACCATCTATAAAAACAACAACCTCTTCCTTTGCTTTCCCTGTGATTTCAAGGACATCAAAACCTGCAAATTTTTTATAAGGACCAAAATAACCACCCACATTAGAATCAATTGGAATCGATGTAAGAGGAGAAATCGTTGTTACAATACTTTTACCTCCCCCGGGATAACCAGGTGTGCCGGCAAGAGGACCTGCTGCAATACAAATTGCATTTTCAGGATCATTCCATTTTGTCTCTGACGTAACTGAGTTCCAGAGCATCCATAAATCATACCCTTTCCCGCCAATAAATTTATCTTTAACTTTTGCTTCAATATCCTTGATATTGATTTCTGATTTGTCAAGATTAACATGAAGAGATTTATCAGAATATCCTTTATTAATTGGGGCTCTTTCATAGGAAATTGATTTAATCTCTTTTAAATTTAATCCAGCCATTTTATACTCCTTTATTGCTTTTTATTTAAATGTGATCTTATTAATAAGTCTCTGAATATGTTCTAATTTTACAATGATTTTACTCAAAACCACTATTATAGTAAAACAGATTCAAATTACCATATTTTCCAGTTTAAGTATATTATTTATAACCTTCGCTGAATAAAATGGTATGCTCTGGCACCTGCTTCATAGGCAAGCCCTCTTAATCCGCGGGCAAAAATACTTTTTTGTTTTGACACAGGCAGTGGTATTTTATCATCAGAATCATTGAGAAAATATTCTGCCATTAATTTACCAAACAATGTCCCAGGTCCTATCCCACGGCCATTAAAGCTTGTGACACAAATATTGTTTTCAGCAAAAACATGAAACCTTGGAACATGATTTTGAGTCATTGCAATCCTGCCAGACCATCCATATTCCATCTCATAGTCAGGTTGAGCATCATTAATCTGAGGAAATACTTTATTAATAGTTCTTTTAGCCCAATTTTCATGAAGCCCATGGCCGAACTTATCAACACTTCCGACGCTTCCCACAACAAGGCGGCCTGTTGCATCAAGACGATATGAAGAAAGTATCATATTTGTATCCCATGCTCCGTGTCCTTGCGGCAGGATAGTTTTTCTTATTTTTTCAGGAAGAGGTTTAGTGGCAAATTGAAAAAAATTAAATGGTATTAATGTTTTCATATTATCTTTAAAGCCGTGGCTTGCATATCCCTGGCATGCCTGGATAATCGCTTTTGCTGTAATCGTCCCTTTGTTAGTTGTGATCTTCCATTTCCTGCCCTTTTGTTCAAGTTTAGTAACAGGAGATTTGACAAAAAGATCAGCACCTGCATTAGTTGCAGCATGGGCTAAGCCATGGGCATAGGCAAGAGGTTGAATAGTCCCTGCCCTTAAATCCAAAAGAGCTCCATGAAATGCTGTTGATCCAATTTTCGGTTCAGCTTCTTCTTTACTCAGCAGCCTGACAGGCGCTCCTCGTTTTTGCCACTGCTCTTCCCTTTGTCTCAGGGCTTTTAATCCACCGGAAGAATGAGCGCAATGCAATGTTCCATTCCTTTTTGCTTCACATTCAATTCCATGTTTTTCAATTAAATCAAAAACCAGGTCAGGTGAGTTTCCAAGTTCTTCTATTACGCGTTCTCCATACCCTTCCCCAATTATTTTCACAACATCATCAGGCATCAGCCAGAGACCGGCATTTACAAGGCCGACATTTCTGCCTGCGCCTCCAAATCCTATATGCTCTGCCTCAAGAAGAACTGTATCAGTTCCTTGTTCTGCAAGATGGAGTGCAGCGGATAAACCGGTATAACCTCCGCCAATAATAACTATATCAGCTTCTCTTTCACCTTCAAAAAATGGAAGAGAAGGAGCTGCAGGAGCAGTATCAGCCCACAACCCATGTGTTATATCCTTATTCATATTTTTTAAATAATAACCTCCTATGTTGAATATCTTAACTATCTCTCATCCTAAAATCTGTATACATGGAATTATGTATCAAATTCTTCAGATTCAGACAACTCAGGCTGACTATTAAAAGACAGGTCTAAGGATAGGAGTTATAATAGTTATGAAAATCTTTAGCAACAAAAAACTTTGCTTTATGCCTTTGGAATTTTAAGGCTGCATGGAAGTAATACCTGGCACTTTCCACATACCTGAGTGGTCTGTTCAAGCCCTGCCAGTTCTTCTGTGGTGCTAATATTGGAATTTAGTCGAGCCCAGCATTTTTGTCGGTTTATTCCTGTTTCGGCAGACACGGCTCCCACGGGACAGCGTTTGACACATACCAGACATTTGTGACCATTTTTATATAGGCAAAGTTCCTTTTCAGTGACCAGAGGGCTGTCACCGAGTTCAGCTTCAGTGACCAGGCTGCCCAATCGACCGGCACAGCCTGATGGAGTAATAAACTGAGCATTGACGCCAAAGCGGCCCAGACCTGCTATATATCCTATATGCTTATGGGACCAGCGTGCCATCAGTGTCTTAAAATCAAAATTATGTGTTGATGGAATCAGGACAGAATTGTATCCGGCATTCTCAAGAAAAATTTTAATCTGCCCGCACAAACTGTTTATCAATGAATTAGTTGATTCGTATGCAAGTCCCCAGTTCCTGCAGGGGATATCCCCTTTATGATTTTCCCTGGCAAGGTCCTTAATAAAAGGAACAAAAAAAACAATCACAGACTTGGAGGTTTTCAGAAGATCCTTTGGAAGAGCATGATCATCTGCTGCTATTTCAGATAAAATATCAAAGCGTCTATCTGTCTTTGCCGTGACTGATAAAGGTGTCCGCCAAATATCTTTCTCTCCTGTAGATTGAGAGTAATCTGCCACATATTTTTCAATGAATATTTTTAAGTCATCAGATGTAACAGGTTTAGCCATCATCACCTCTATTTATTATTTAATCAATCAAAACACAGACTATCATAAATCATATCCAGAAGCTACTTGGTATTGATACTGTTGAATAAGGCCCGATTATATTGCACAAAAACTTTTATTTTCATTAAAGTGTTTTAATTGGAATGACCAGGAAAAATATAAGGGATCAAAAAGACAAAACAAGCCACCAGAAAAAAGCTACCACCCAGAAACCCGATCAAATCTCCAGATCTGAAACTTGAAGCCATAAAAAACAAGGCAGATACTATAAACAGCATCCACCCTGTTATTTGACAGATTGTTTCAAATTTTTTCTTATTTTTAGTTTCCATATAATACCTTATCGCCTGCAAATGAATGGTTTATTATTATTTTTAAATACTATTTGATACCAATATCCTTTGGTCTGACCATGATCCAATTTTTGTCAGCCGTCACTTCCATGCCAAGTTCTTTTTCCTGCTGTGCCCTGAGTGCGTAGGCATCCAATGGTCATTGGGAGAATCTCCTGAGACCAGAGTGGGTTTTTAAATTGGATGGATAGAATCCTTGATCGCGGCAAATTTTCCGGTTTTACATTAATGCCGTATTTTGGATCGGAAACCACCATACTGGATAGTTCTTCAAGGGCCGGTACCAGTATTTCAGTTCAACACCGAATGCAAAGGGTGAACTGACAAATTATAATAAAAATCCCAGCAACAGACTGATTTTAATGTGGCGTTTCAGAATGACAGCGGTTCTCCATTTAGATCCGAATGAAGTACTGCTGTCATCTTATTTTTTGATTTATTTTATCTGTCCTACTTAATCCACCGCGGTTTAATGAACTTACTATCCTTGTAAGGTGTCAGTGGTGGATCTGCAAACAGGGTTACCAGCTCACCGTTTTGTACCTGGTAGTGAACTATAGGAGCGCCGGGCTGTGCATGCAGGGTATTGTTTGTACCCCACACTATGTTACCCATTAACCCTTTATAAGGCACTTCTTTAAGATGCTTGTTCACCGCCTTAAAATCATAGGGATCACCGGCAACTTTAGCCGCCTGCGCCCAGGCCATAAAACTCGTATAAGTTATAAAGGAGCCTACCCCAAGATCATGTTTGTACCGTTTTTCATACTTGTCCAACCATGCTTGTGCTTCAGCAGTGGGTGCGACAGGCGTCGGCACACCCGCAGGCATCTGACCCAAAACACCATCAGCTTTTTTACCAAGAGTACCTACCACTTCAAGGGGAGTAATGCTCCAGCCCAGACTGATGATCGTCTTGGTCGGTTTTTTAAGAAATTGACGGACAAAGGTAATCGGTTCCTGTGAGGCTGCTATTTCAAA
>JAGLLQ010000233.1 GCA_023140455.1 Desulfobacteraceae bacterium
GATGAATAATCAAGAGTATCCATTGTAGTCTGTGTCTGAAAATGAAGATCCCGCGAGAAATCAATTCTTTCAAGAAGGTGCAGAATAAATTCTCTCTCATTTGTTATATCAAGATCCGGATTATCCTCATGGGCACATATTAAAAGATATTTTGCTAAAGAAAGCTGCCCTGTCCCCAATATTGCGTTAGCGTATGTAAGAATTTCTCTGGGTTTTCTAATCTCATAGGGTACATACCTTTCGTGGGCTTTTGCTAAAAGAAGCGGATGGACGCCTGCTGCATCGACAGCATGAATCCTGGTTACACCGGGGATTGATTTAGGTATTTCAGGCTCTGTAAGTTCATGAATTAATTTACCAAAAATTGTATCTTCCTGGGGAGGCTGCCCAACAACTATAAATGGGAATATTGCATCTTTTCTGTGCCAGACTGATTCAACTTCAAGATACGGAAACTCATGTTCCAAAGAATAATAGCCAAGATGATCTCCAAAAGGGCCTTCTTTTTTTGTTTTACCAGGAACAATTCTCCCTGTTATACAAAAGTCAGCATCTGCTGAAACTACAAATCCTGATTTAATACAATACCGAAAATTTCTCCCGGCAAGCGCTCCGGCAAAACATAGTTCTGACATATTTTCCGGCATTGGCATTACAGCTGCAAATGCATGGGCAGGTGGCCCTCCAATAAATATACTTACACGTAAAGGAACACCGAGTTGTAATGCTTTTAAATGATGATTTCCGATCCCTCTGTGGATTTGATAATGAAGCCCGATTTCTCTATTTTTTATATAATCGCCTCCGGAAATCTGAATTCTGTACATTCCCATATTTGAATCTAATATACTGTTTCTTTCAGGATTCATTGAAAAAACCTGGGGCAAAAGAATAAACCCCCCGCCATCTTTTGGCCAACATCTTATCATGGGCAGATTGTCAATGGTTGTCTTCCTTTCTAAAACCTTACCATTGCTCTTCTTTAAAGGTAAGGCATGGATAAGTGCAGGAATAGTTTTTAAGCTTGTAAAAGATGATTGAAACAGGTTTGGTTGAAAAATATTTTTAAAATCAGATTTGATTTTTATAAGATATTTTATCCTGTCAAAACAAGGCTCAAAAATTCTTAAAGCCCTGTCATAATTACCATACATATTGGATACTGCCATAAATGGGCTTTTCTTAATATTTTCAAAAAGTAAGGCAGGGCCATTGTTTTGAAAGACTCTTCGTGTTACTTCAGCCATTTCCAGATCAGGATCGATTTCTTCTTTAACTCTTACAAGTTCGCCTTGATTTTCAAGGTAGCTTACACACTCTTTAAGGCTCTTAAATGTCATAATTCAAGCTTTTCTCTTGACCCAAATTTCTGACTGTTATCCATATAATAAACTGTTTCAGGAAAAAATTGATACAATCGGGCTTTATATTTTTTTCGAAAAAACTCTAAGATATCTTCTTTTTTATAATTAATTTTGTATTTATTTATATATTCCATTGCACGCAAAACAGCATCTTTTTTATTCTCAACTTTGACAATTTTGCCCTGCATTTGGAGTCCTTTTATATTTTTAAAATCAGTATCATCTGAAAACACTGATGCTGCGACCTTATTCTCTGAACCCTGCGAATATAGAGCTTCTTTTATGTGTCTTGAATCAGGATTGGAAAAAAAATAAAAGTTTCTATTAGAAAAAACATAATACACTGGAGCAGCCCATGTCTCCTGTTTTAAATAAGTTGCAAGGGTTAATACCCGCATCATAGATGCGAGAGTAAAAGCACTCTTCCTTGATAGACTCATAGCTTAAATAATTTATACTTTTTTAAAAGCGCCGATAATAATACAAATCAAACCAACTATTCCCAGCAATATAGAAAGCTCCATGGTATTTACAATAAAATCAACCCATCCTACTACTGCTTCAGACGGAATCTTTTTAATAAATTGATCAAGTACCTCATTTGTAAGGCTGCCAAGCGTTATTTTAGACCAGCTGGCGGTCATTTGCATAAGTCCTGAAACACCCTGAAAGAGCAGGACAACAAGTGCAGCTCCCCACGAAATAAATCCGATTTTTGTCAAACCCATATATTCAAACCCTTTCAAAAATAAATATTTATGTTAATCTTAAAATATGTTGAACCATATTATTCTGCTCTTATCTTATAGTCAAACATTATTAGTGATAATTTTACCAGTCAGTTACTTTTCTTTATATATTCTTTGTGGTAAAGATTTATACTGTTTATTATGACCGATACTTCATTATTTAAAAAAGTAACAATTGCCTCATTTATTATGATGGCATCAGTGTTTCTAAGCCGTATCATAGGCCTTTTCCGGGAGATGACAATCGCATACACCGGCGGTGCAAAAGGCTTGGTTGACGCATATCAGATAGCTTTTATTATCCCGGAAATATTAAATCATGTTGTGGCAAGCGGGTTTTTATCCATTACTTTTATTCCTATATTTGCCCATTATCTTACAAAAAATAATGAAAATGAGGGCTGGAAAGTTTTTTCAATAATTTTCAATACATTTGGCCTTCTTTTATTAACTTTTATTGCTGTTTCATTTATTTTTGCACCCTCACTTGTAAACCTGCTTGCTCCCGGGATTAAGGACCCTGTTATTTTTAAAAGTGCTGTTAAAATGACAAGAATAATAATCCCTGCGCAATTTTTCTTTTTTACAGGTGGATTGTTGATGGCAGTTCAATTTGCAAAGGAAAAATTTTTTATTCCAGCCCTTGCACCACTTATTTACAACATTGGCATAATTACCGGCGGGCTTTTATTGGGTCCATGGCTTGGTATGGAGGGTTTTGCATGGGGAGTTTTAGCAGGTTCCTTTATTGGAAATTTCCTTATCCAATTGATAGGAGCAAAAAAAGTAAACCTTAAATTCTATTTCATTTTTAACTTAAAACATCCTGATTTCAAAAAATATATTATTTTGACCATTCCTCTCATGATTGGTCTTACAATGACTTTTTCCACTGAAATTTTTCTAAAATTCTTTGGCTCATACCTTGCTGAAGGAAGTATAGCTGCTCTCAACTATGCTTTAAGGATTATGTTTATACTGGTGGGACTTTTTGGACAAGCGGTTGGTGTGGCATCATATCCGTTTATGGCTAAACTTGCTGAAAAAGGCGATCTTACACAATTAAACAGCCTTTTAAATAATACATTAAAATTTCTTTTACTTGTTATCCCTTTTTCAATACTCTTTATGGTATTAAAATACGAAATTGTAGTAATGATTTTCCAAAGAGGTAGATTCGATGCTGCTGCTACAATTCTGACATCAAGCGTGCTGCCATTTCTAATGACAGGAACATTTGCCTTTGCAGCTCAAACTGTTGTTGCAAGAGGCTTTTATGCCACAAGAAATACTTTGCTCCCAGCAATTTTCAGCACTGTTTCTGTACTTGCAAGCCTGCCTTTGTTTTTCTTTTTTATGAAAATATATCAGGCAAGAGGAATAGGCCTTGCTCTTTCTTTATCAGCAATTTTACAGACAATTGTCTTGTATGAAATATGGAATTTTAAAACAAAAAACATTGAAAGAAAAGAAGTTTATAAGTTTTTTCTTAAAATCTCATGTATCAGCATTTTAATTGGAATTATTCTTTTGAAAATCACTCAATTTTTTCAGGGAGTTATTGATAATACAACTTTTGCAGGAGCATTATCCATATCCCTTGTGACAGGAGTATGCTTTCTTATTCTTATTTCAAGTGCATGCTTTATTTTTAAAATACAAGAATTTTCTGTTTTATTTCAAAAGATAAAAAACAAGTTAAAACCAAACCATAATGATTAATTCTATATTTAGACTTTGAATGTATCTAAAAGTTCCTGTAGTTTCTCTGCCATCTCAGCTAGATTATCTGCTTCTTTATTTACCTGTGTGCCGCCTTGTTCCATCTCTTTTGAAGCTTTTTCAACTTCAATGATTTTTTGTGCAACCAGGCTGGCTGCTGTAGCTCCCTGATTAACATTATCATTTGCTTCTGAGATTCCTTGTGACACGTCAACAAGGTTCTTTACAATCTCGCTTGTTGTTACATTCTGTTCTTCAACTGCAGCAGCTATACCGGAAACTGCCTCATCAGATTCATCCAAGTTCTCTGTAAGCCCCTTCATCCCTTTGACTGTTTCTTGTGCTTTATCCTGCATCCATTTTAATCTTTCATCAATCTTATCTGTAAATTCATTTGTTGCTACTGCCAACTCTGCTATCTCCTCTGCTACTACAGCAAAACCTTTGCCCGCATCTCCTGCTCTTGCAGATTCTATTCTTGCGTTAAGAGCAAGCAAACTGACATGTTCTGAAATTGTTCTTATCTCATCGGTTTGGGTATCAACTTCTTTTGCTGTAACACCAAGCTCTTCAATAATCTTACCAGTTTTTACAAACTCTTCAGCAGCTTTTTCAATAATAGTTTTAGTTAAATTTGTATTTTTAGAAATTTCATTTACTGTTGAGCTCATCTCTTCAGAGGCAGAAGTCACAGTATTAAGATTAGAAGTTGATTGGTCCATAGTTGCTGCAATTGAATTCAAAGTTACACTCATTTCTTCAGATGCTGATGCAACTGAGCTTGAGTTCTCAGATGTTTCCTTGCATCCTTTAAGAAAGTTTTTTGAAATTTCATTTAAACCATGTGACGAATCATTAAGTTTTGAGCCTGAATCAATAATCTGTTTAATAGACTCTCTTAAGTCTTTGTTGACAAGATTAATTCTTGCTAAAATATGATCCATTTCATTTGTACCCGTGACAATACTTTCATGGGTAAGATCTCGTTGTCGCATTTTATCTGTAGCATTAAGCAGAACTTTAACCTTTTTATTGATCATGAAATGGAAAAAAAATACTACAAAACCTATCAAAATAATTAAGCCGCAAATCCCTACAAAAAGATTCTTTTGTATACCTGCTTTAATAGCTTGTTCAACATGCTTTTTTGTAGAACAGACTGAAATGCCTCCCAGTACCTTATTTGAACTCCCATGGCAATGGAAACATTTTTTCTCATTTGGTATGACCATATTAACAACAGCGTATTTTTCTTCCTCAAATACAGTTTCAAGCATTTGTCCTGTGTCTTGACCCGTATCAATCATTGACTTCATATCTAAAGAAGCTTGTTCTCCGATATAAGATTTAACATTGGCTCCTTCAGATTTTGTATCAGTGCTAAAAAATATTTTTCCTTTTCTATCATAAACATATACATTTAAGCCTGCCAGTTCTTGATGAAGTTTTGCAAACTGTCTTTTAACTGCATCATTATTTCCTACTGACAAAACATCAAACATTCCACTTTGTATAGATTCAGCAAGCGTTCTATTTTGAGATTCCAATTGAGAATTACTCAGACCTGTCATGGTTAAAATACTGAAAACTATCATTGAGCCACTCGCAAGCATAACTAATAATGACATAGGTATTATAAATTGAGCCCATAATCTTTGCCGGACAAATGATAACATGTTGTCTCCTTTTAAAACCGTTTAATGCGCCCCGCCAAACAAAAGAGGTTTAAAATTAAATGATTCTACTCTATTTTCATTATGACATTTTGTGCAGTCGCTAATGGATAAATTATATTTTATTGCTTCAGGGTCTCCGTCGAGCTCTACATGCAGACTTCCAGGCCCATGGCAGACCTCACATCCTGCATTCTTAAGTTCAGGAGTTTTCTCTTCAGAAATAAATCCTCCTTTATTACCGTACCCTGTTGTATGGCATTCAAAACAACTTTTAAATTCGTCATTAGTGAGTTTAGGCTTCATTACCATAATACTTTCAAAGGAATTAGCTTTTTTAGCATATTTTTTAAAAGTAGAATACTCATCCTCATGGCAATCTTTGCAAACTTCTGATCCGACATATATTTTTTCTTCAGCTATTGCATTCACAACCAGGCTGAAACAAAAAATAAGTACCATAAGTAATACTGATAGATATTTCATTGACCTGTGCCCCTATCCCATCCTTACCGAATGTATCTTTTCGGCAGAAAAGTATTGTTGTTTCTTATTATTTTTAGCATATCTATAATAATAAATTTTAAAATTTAAGATGTCAACGGAATATTTCGTAAAGCCTACAAAATACTTTTACCAAGAGCAGAAACTATCAATTCGACAGCCAGGCTTGCAGTTTTATTTTTATTATCAAGTATAGGATTCAGCTCCACTAAATCCATTGAGCCCAGCTTGCCTGTATCTGATAATATCTCCATCAGTAAATGTGCTTCGCGATATGTAAGACCGCCTGCAACAGGCGTCCCGACGCCAGGAACTTCTATAGAATCGAGCGCATCCATATCAAGGCTGACATGAATTTTTTTCAAGTGTACAAACTTCATAAGTGCTTTATTAAGCACAGAACTTATCCCCTGTTCATCAATATCGCGCATGGTAAAAACAGTAATATCGCTATCATTTAATCGCTGCTTTTCTTTTTCGTCTAAATCCCTGATTCCAATCAATACAACATTTTCAGGATCAATCTTCGCTCCGTCTCTCCCAATATTAACAAGGATATCATCACCTTCGCCTGTTAAAATAGAAAGCGGCATTCCATGGATATTGCCACTGGGGGATGTTTCAGGTGTATTGAAATCACCGTGGGCATCAATCCACAAAAGACCGATTTGCGACTCATGGGATACCCCGCCAACAGTCCCAATAGCAATGGAATGATCACCGCCTATAAAAAGCGGGAATCTGTTTTCAGATATTGCATTTTTTCCTTCTTCATATATATCTTCACAAACCTGAGCTATTTCATTTGTATAATCTGATACACCATCTATTTCTATAGTATCACGCACCGGAACTCTGATATCTCCTCTGTCCTCAACTTTCAGACCAAGGGATCTAAGTCTTGGCACAAGTTTTGAGTATCTTACAGCTGCGGGCCCCATATCAACGCCTCTATGGAGCTGGCCAAAGTCCATTGGCACACCTATTATACTTATTTTTTGTTCCATAGCCTGAATCCTTTTCAAGTAATGCCAACCAGTTTAAACCTAAATTTACGTTGACAGCTAACATAGCATAAAGTATTTTAACAATCCAACTTAAAGATAAAAAGGAATATTATATATGTTTCCAAAATATGAAATGAAACGCCAGACAACCACAGAAATAATGAAAAAGATATTAGCAATAAAGCCAGATAGAGTCTCTTTTATTATGCGTCACTCGGAAAGGCATTTTACTGAGAATGCCAGAATGGAACCTTTTATGGGACTAACTGAAAATGGGAAAGAAGAAAGTATAAAACTAGGGTATTCTCTTGATCAGGATCCTCGCCCAAAACTCTTTTCCAGTCACTTTGGCCGATGTATTGAAACAGCATATTTGTTAGATAAAGGTTTCCTTAAAAAGCATGGCAAAGTTAATGGTAATGTTGACCTAAGCCGTGATCTTACACCCTTTTACATTAAAGATATTGAAAAGGCTATAAATATGGTGTCAGAAGCCGGAACAGATATTTTTTTACGTTCATGGTTTAATAAAGAAATCTCAGAAGATATAATGCTGAACCCTGAAGAAGCTTCTCATCAGATCGTTGGCTTCATGAAACAGGAATTAGAAAAACTTGATAGGAATGAAATAGGAATTTTTGTCAGTCATGACTGGAATATTTTTCCAATCAAAGAATTCTTCTTTGGTTTGAAACATGAGGAATACGGACCGGTAGGATATTTAGACAGTGTCTTTTTATATACAAAGAATAATAACTTTTATCTTGCAAGTTATCAGCAGACCGCAATAATGCTATAAATGACTTTAGAAAACATTATCTGCAAGTTTATTTATGAATTTATAATCAGGGCAATCATAAAAAACACCTGGGGTTGAACTGATTTTATTTAATGAGTTGACAGTAAAGCCTGATTCAGGCTGCATGCCTCTTATAAAAAGATAAAACACGCCTCCGAAATGGGTATTATAGTCATAATTCTTTTTTCGAAACATCAGATATTTATGCAAAGCTACAACATAAATATGGTACTGAAGAAAATAATGATGCTCCATCATTGCATCATTCATGGTATCAAAGGAATAATCGTTATATGTTTTTCCTAAAAAATTAGATTTATAATCAACAATATACCATTTACCATCAAACTCAAAAATAAGATCTATAAATCCTTTCATGAATCCTGGTACAGAGTTGAAATCAAGTTCTAAAAGCTTCTCAGCATATTTTGATGCTACCGGGTGTTTCATAAAATTCTTAAAATTATTATAAAAATCCTGGGTTTTTATTGATTTTACTGGAAAGAAAAATTCAAGCTCATTTAGTCGTTTTTCACTTTTTATATTCTTTAAAAAAAAATCATTCTTTTGTTCTGAATGGGGTGTTGATAAAAGTGGGGTTGATAAAATATGGTGCACAGCTTTGTTTATTGTATCTTCCCAGAGGTCAGCTCTATATCCGAAACTTACAAGCTTTAATTTTACAAGCCTTGTAATATTTTCATTATTATCTTTAAAATCAAGATCTTCGAGCAGAGAATGAAAAAACTCACCGGAGGCTGCTCCTGCGGGAAAATCTTTTAATAATATTTTTTCTTTTTCTCCAGAAAT
>JAGLLQ010000234.1 GCA_023140455.1 Desulfobacteraceae bacterium
CACCAAAACTTGTTGCATAAAATTTGGGGAAGGCTGCAAATAAGGCACCGCCAAACAGGACAAGAGTTGTAAAGGGCATTTCCCATTTACGCCCAAGGGAAGTTACTATTAACGTTTTTTCAAGCTCGTTTTTGGCTACCTGCCATAAAAGAGTCTGTCCTCCCTGGACAAAGGTAAGGAATAAGAAAAGAGCGCCAACAATGGAACATATTATCCACCAAAGCTGTTGCAAGGTCGCATAGTCAAGATTTGATATCATTTTATAGTTCCTCCTTTGGTCCAATGGATATTTGCTTAAGCATGATTTTTATTTCAGCAGCAAGTAATAGTGTAAATACAGCAAAAAACATAAAGAAAGTAATCTGGACATTTGCTGCTGCAAGATTTGTTGTTGATATTTTAACAGGTAAGAGGCCATAAATAGCCCAGGGCTGGCGACCAACCTCTGCTACAACCCATCCTGATTCCTGGGCAATCAATCCTAAGAGACCGGATATTAAGCCAAGGGGAAGCAGCCATTTTTTTTCAGTAAGAGTACCTTTAAAGCTATAAAAAAGAAATGCAGCAAAAAGAAGTGGAAAGAATGAACCCAAAATCACCATAATATGAAAAGCATAGTATGGAATGGCAACCGGTGGAACAGCTTCTTCAGGTTTATCAAGATATCCGTAACCTATGTATTCCTGGTTCTCTTTGAATTTTGTCAATGCCAGGTCTGCTTTTTGGGTATTGTTTTCTTTACGGGCCTGTTTAAACTCAGCAAGGTCATTGATTGCTTTTTTGCCTTTAGTTATTTTTGATGCAACACTTTCTATCCCTTGCTCTTTATTACCATATACAAGGTCGTCGATCCCAGGCACAAATGAGTCAAGGGAGCGGTTTGCCAAGAGAGAAAGAGCCCATGGGATTTTAACTTCCAGAAGAAAAGCATCCTTATCATCTCCTGGTTGTTTAGAAGGATTGAGAATTCCTGCGGCAACAATGGAAGCCCTTGTTTCGCCTTTGTACAGCCCTTCAATGGCGGCAAGCTTCATGGGTTGTTTCTGGGCAACTTCATAAGCGGATTCATCTCCGGTGAAAGCAACATAACTTGAAGCAAGCAGACCAAAGACAGAAGCTACAATAATGGATCGCTTTGCCATTTGAATATGTCTCCCTTTTATAAGAAACCAGGAAGATATTGTGAGTACAAAAAGAGAGGCAAATAAAAATCCGGAACTTGAAGTGTGAACAAATTTAGAAACTGCCACAGGATTGAATACAACTTCAGCAAAGTTGTGCATTTCAAATCGTGCTGTTTCAGGATTGAAAAGCATACCAACAGGATTTTGCATCCAGCCATTGGCAACAAGAATCCATATAGCGGAAAGGTTTGAGCCTACAGCTACCATCCATGTGGAAAAAAGATGAAATTTCTTTGAGACTCTGTTCCATCCAAAAAACATGACAGCAAAAAAAGTTGCTTCAAGAAAAAAAGCAAAGATTCCTTCAATGGCAAGGGGCGCACCAAAGATATCACCAACAATCCATGAATAATTTGACCAGTTTGTTCCGAACTGAAACTCAAGTATGATCCCTGTCGCAACTCCAATTGCAAAGTTGATTCCAAATAAAGTCATCCAGAATTTTGTAAGGTTACGCCATTCTTTATTTCCTGTGCGCACATAAATGGATTCAAAAAAAGCACATAAAAAAGAAAGCCCAAGAGTTAAGGGTACAAATATCCAGTGATACATAGCGGTAAGGGCAAATTGTGCTCTTGCCCAGTTCACCATACTCATATCAATATCCATAATTATTCTCCTTGCAGGTCATTTTGTTTTATTTAAGGAAGCATTCCTTGTAATTTGTTCAAGAACATGGTTTCCTTTTTCTTTGTCAGTCTCAAATTTTGTATTTAAATAGTTGGGGAAGAAAAAAATTTTCAGGACAAAAAACATCACAAAAAGTTTTATCAGA
>JAGLLQ010000235.1 GCA_023140455.1 Desulfobacteraceae bacterium
TATTTTACTACCAAAGAAGTAGGAAAGGGTACTGGTTTTGGGCTTTCCGTGGTTCATGCAATTATTGATGAGCATGATGGTTTTATAAAAGCAAATAGTTCAAAAAATCAAGGCACAAGTTTTCATATTTATCTGCCTGTAGTCGATCAGGAAGTAAATCAGGAAACAAGTGAAAAAGAGGATAAAATTTTAAAAGGCGGAATAGAGAAAATCATGGTTGTTGATGATGAAGAAGATATCCGCATAATTGTCCAACAGTTTTTAGAAGATTTGGGCTACTCTGTTACCACTTTTGAAAATGGAGTTAAAGCCTTTGAAACTTTTAAAAAAGATCCAGACCAATATAACTTGATAGTTACTGATATGACCATGCCACATATGTCAGGAGACGAACTCACTCAAAAAATATTAGAATTCAGGCCGGGAACCCCCATCATTATATGTACCGGATACAACGAGAGGCTTACTGAGATTCAAGCTCTTAAAATGGGAGTAAAAAAATATCTTCAAAAACCTTTATCTAATGAAACGCTTGCAGTTTTAATTCGGACAATACTGGATCAAGATAGTAAATCAAGATGAAAATACTTTTTCTGGAATCCTTTTTTGGCGGATCTCATATGGATTTTGCCCTTGGTTTAAAAGAGCATTCAAGGCATGAAATTGAGATTCTGTCTTTGCCTGATAGAAATTGGAAATGGAGGATGCGCGGGGCAGCACTTGAGTTTGCAAGGCAAATTGAGAATATAGAAAAGTATGATTTGATCTTTGCAACCGATATGATGAATCTTGCAGACTTTATCGCGCTTTTACCTGTTAAGTCAGTGCCTGTTATTTTGTATTTCCATGAAAATCAACTTACATATCCATTATCACCAGATCAGAAAACAGATAAGAAAAAAGGTCAGAAAAACGATTTGCAATTTGGGTATACAAATATGACTTCAGCTCTTGTGGCAACGAAAATATTTTTTAATTCAAAGTTTCAGTTTGATGAATTTATTTTAAAGCTTGATCAGCTCGTTGATATTGCACCTGATTTTAAACCCCAATGGATAAAAAATGAAATAATTGAGAAATCAAAAATTCTGTATCCTGGATGCAGATTTTCAAAACCGGGCATTAAACCAGGCATTAAATTCAGCAACAACAAGCCAATTAACAACGAAGCACCTCTGATTATCTGGAACCATAGATGGGAGTGGGATAAAAAACCTGATGTTTTTTTTAGTGTATTAAGAGAGCTAAAGAAAAGAGAAATTTCTTTCAGGCTTGCTTTGTTAGGAGAAACATATGGGAAAGTGCCTGTAGCTTTTAAGAAGGCAAAAGAGGAATTCAAAGATGAAATAATAGCTTTTGGATATGTAAACTCAAAAAAGGAGTATCTTTCATTATTAAAAAACGGCTCTATAGTAGTCAGCACTTCAATACAGGAAAATTTTGGTATTGCTGTTATAGAAGCAGTAAGAATGGGTTGTATTCCGCTTTTGCCAAACAGATTATCATATCCTGAAGTTATGCCGGAGAGGTACTTAGATGAAATTTTATATTCAGACAAAGAAGAACTTATTCAGAAACTTGGGAAAATATTATTAAATTATCAGGAATATACGGAATTAAGAGAACAATTGTCTTCTTATATGGAAAAATATTCATGGAATACTATGATTAATGAATATGATATGGAATTTGAAAACCTTGTTGGGGATTCAATATGAATAAGAAAAACCCGAGAAATCCATTTTTAACTGTTGATATTCTTATTGAAATTAATAAAGGGATTGTTCTGATAGAAAGAAAAAACTCACCTCATGGTTGGGCTATCCCAGGCGGGTTTGTTGATTATGGAGAGTCTTTAGAATCTGCTGCTATACGAGAGGCAAAGGAAGAAACAAGTCTTGATATTAAATTATTAGAACAGTTCCATTCATATTCTGATCCAATGCGGGATCCACGTTTTCATACAGCTTCAATTGTATTTATCGCTAAAGGGGAGGGTGTTTTAAAAGCTGATGACGATGCAAAAGATGCCGGTATATTTTTCAAGGATACTCTCCCTGCCAATATTGTTTTTGACCATAAAAA
>JAGLLQ010000236.1 GCA_023140455.1 Desulfobacteraceae bacterium
CGGACGGGGCAAGGTACTCCATTTCGATAAAATAAGAAAGATGGTCTCCTTTGAAAAACCAGCGGTATTCTCTTCTTAGAATCTGCGGTAAGAAGGGAAAAAACTTTTTCAACCAGGCAGGGCAATCCATGGCCACTTAACCCCAATTTTTAAAATGCTTTTTAATCTGTTATAATATTAAATAAAAACCGTATGACCAATATATTGGGGCCGATTATGGACAAACTGGCAATTATTTCCGACATTCACAGCAACCTTGAGGCATTAACATCTGTATTGAATGATATATCCGGACAATCAATACAAAAAATTGTTTCCCTGGGTGATAATATCGGATACGGCCCTGATCCTGAAGACGTTCTTTTGAAGCTGAAATCTCATTTTGTTACATCAATATGCGGCAATCATGAATTCGCCATCCTCAACGACAGCTATAAAAGGTCATTTAATTTAAATGCCATCACGGCCCTTGATATCAACCGCAAAAAATTATCAGATAGCTCGATACAATATATTTCTTCATTGGATTCAAGCCTGGCGCTGTATGGGGCCCTATTTATCCACGGCATTTCTTTAAATTTAATTGATGGCTATATCTTTAAACTATCGGATGCCCAGCTGATCAAACGCGCCAAAAAGATTCATGCACGCATTGTCTTTGTAGGGCATACGCATCTGCTGAAAATCTATGAACTTGATAATAAGAGCCTTAAAAAGAAAGAATTCACTCAAAGGATTTCTCTGTTAGATGACAAACAATACATCATCAATGCCGGCAGTGTGGGCCAGCCAAGACACGGAGTCCATGAAGCCACCTATGTCATCTGGGATATTCAAAAAAGTACGGTTGAACCAAGATTTGTAAAATACAATTATCATCATACTGCCATGAAAATCAAACAGGCCGGATTACCCCTGATTTATGCATATATTCTTTAATCCAGATATTTCATAAATTTTTTTTGGTCAATACTAAGAGGGAAAATATGGATACTATAAAAATTAAAGAGGAAAATGGGATTCGGTGTCCAATCGGAGAAGTAAGAATAACTGAAGTCAGGGATCTAAAGGCAAAATATATCATTCATACGGTGGAGCCCAGATATGGTATTGACAAAAACCCTAAAAAACTTCTCACTTCCGCATATCAGAACAGTCTGGATTTGGCGATTACTCATAGGAGTGAATCCATTGCATTTCCTGCAATTTCATGTGGGGTCTATGACTATCCCCCGCAAGAGGCTGCTGGAATTTCTGTTTCAGTGTGCAAAAGACCAGAGTATGAATCATTGATCAAATATTTTTACCTATTCAGTGACGAAATGACAACTATTTGAGAAATATAAGTCACGTTGTTTAAACAATATTTAAGGAAAAACCACATGGAAACCCAAAAAACCAGACCAATGTACAAAGCCTATTGCAAGCCAGACCGTAAAACTGACCAAGATGAAACCTTCCCTAATTTCTTTTCCTTCCCTCCAAAAGTTGGTGATTTCGTCCAATCGCAAAGTGGAAGAGCTTATAAGGTCATATCCATAATGCATACTGCCAAGATCACCAAAGGTAAATATGGGGATATCCAGTCGCCCAGAGCAGTACTTGGTATAGAAAAAATTTAAGCCTGTGAATGAATAGAAACAGGTCTTGGATTGTAACTTTTCCAAGAGGCATCATTCATGTTTTTTTAAAGCAAATATTTAAATTATGCCACTCAAAAATAATTATCTGTAGGTAGTTTTTGAAGGCTATATTTTTCCAGGATACTGGAATCATTCTTTTGCAAACTGACAATTTAAGTCTAAATGTTACATGACTCTGTTTATCCAATACCCATCTCAGAGTATCTGGCCTTATTCAGTACAAAACCATTAATTTTAGAGGGCTTTAAACCCATATTTTTCCGTTTCAATTCCCTAATCAGCAGTTCTTTTTTATCTTCAAGAAAAGAGAGCATTTTTTCGGCATCATCCGCAATATCTGAAAGGATTTTAAACTCTGAATCTTTAAGATAGAGTCTGCCTCGATAGAAATTGATCAGCTGATCAATTTTCTTCTCGTGGATATCATCAGGATAAGAATCAACCATTTATTTCCCTTAATTTAGAAATTTTGTTTTTCCGTGTTCTTGAATTTTAAGTCTTTTGAAAATATTGGTCAACTAAATAGTGTCTGACCGAAACTGGTTGTCTGAAATTATAATTAATTATCCCTGTTGAAAGTATTCTGAGGCCTGGATTCTCAAAGATATCAAAAATATACTTCACCGGAAATTTAATGAAGGAAGGGATACTTTTCAAACCTTGATGATTTTGAATTGACAATAATGCATGCTTAGTCCAATATTTCACATATTAATGATTTCAAATCAGGTTAAATAATACAATGGAGAGAATTTCAAGACTATGCTGAGATTTATCAAAAGCAGGTTTTATAATTCATTATGATGCCAAATATCCAGATAAATCTTAAGCCTCGCTTTATGATTTTGACAGCTTTACTCTTTATCTTTTCGGCAATAGCTGTTTCGTGGTCAGTACGAACATTGGCTGAAGCTATCATTGAACAATGGGCACCTCGTTTTATAACTAAACAGGCACTATATGACAAAAGCCGTACTCTTCAGCCTATTCTACGTGAAGTTGCACTGTCTCGCCAATTGGCAACTTCTCAGTTCATTCGGGATTGGGCACGCTCTCCAGATGACCAAGAAATGACAAACGATGCTCTTATGGAACTGGAAACCTACCGCCAGAATTTTCAGGATCGTAGTTATTTTGTAGCATTTTTATGCAATGGTCACTACTACCACAATAATGCTGCTAATGAATACGCAGGTAAGGAATTTCGCTACGTCCTTAACCCTAAAAAAGAGGCAGATAGCTGGTTTTACAATTTAATCAAACAAAAACGTGACATCCACATTAATGTCAATCCTGACATTGAACTTGGTATAACCAAACTCTGGATTGATGTACTGATCCGAGACGGAAATGATATTATTGGTATAGCGGGTACTGGTCTTGATCTTACAAGGTTTTTGAATAACGTAGTTGAGGAGAGCGAACCAGGTGTAACCAGTTTATTCGTTGACCATTCTGGTGCTATTCAGTTGCATCGAGATAAGACATTAATTGACTTTGGTTCTATAAGTAAAAAACAGGATACGCATAAAACTATCGACCTAATCTTTCAAAACAGCGATGACAAAAAAGTCATCTATACTGCAATGAAGGAGCTTGAGGCCGGGGAAAAGACAGTATCCACTGCCTTTGTGGATGTCCATGGCCATCGTCAGCTTGTGGGCATAGTCTACCTTCCTGAAATAGACTGGTATGAAATCACTTTGATAGACTTGGCTACCATATTGCCGCTGTCACATTTTTCAAACATATTGGTGGTGTTCATTGTTAGTTTGCTGGTTGCCCTGGTTCTGTTCAACTTTGCATTGAATCGACTTGTGCTAAACCCACTCAATCAACTTGATCAAGCTATGGCTCAAATCGAGGAAGGTAAGAATCCGAGTAGACAAATCAAACAGGGAGGCCGAGGGGAAGTGGGGCGTCTTATCAAGCATT
>JAGLLQ010000237.1 GCA_023140455.1 Desulfobacteraceae bacterium
AATTTCAAGACATATATTGATTTTTCAACTTGGGATTCTTTTAAACTCCGGGTTGAAAAGAACACCACAAAAATACTTGATTTGCTTGATTCTTTTTCATTCAGACCAAGGGCAACCTTTTTTATTTTGGGTTGGATTGCAAAAAAGTTACCCAATCTTGTTTTGGAAATTCACCAAAGAGGGCATGAAGTGGCTTCCCATGGATACAACCATCATTTATGCCCCGATATAAGCCAACAAGAGTTAATAGATGATTTCAAATCAAGTAAATATTTGCTTGAAGATATTATCAACACAGAGGCCAAAGGCTACAGAGCTCCAAGCTTTGCTGTGAACGACACAGTCCTTATGACAATCCAAGAAGCTGGCTATACCTATGACTCAAGCTTTAACTCTTTTTCAGGTCATGGCAGATACGGCACCATAGATTTGTCCAGTGCAACAAAAAAGAACGCTGCCTATAAAATCAATAGTAATTTTTATGAACTTCCAATCAGTAACATTAAAATTAATAAAAAGATTTTTCCCCTTGGCGGTGGCGGATATTTTAGACTTATCCCCTTTACTTTTTTCAAACAAGGGATGAAGTCTGTGCTTAAAAAAGACAAAGCATTTGTCTTTTATGCACACCCCTGGGAGTTTGACCCTTTACAACCCAGAGTTGAACAGGCATCAACAGGATTTAAATTCAGACATTATATAAACCTTCATAAAACAAAAGTTAAACTAAAAGCATTGATTAATTCATTTAATAATCATAAGTTTGTCACTTGTTCTGAATATATCAGTTTTCAGCAATAAACAGATGAATTTTTAAAATTAGCAGGCTCATGGAAAGAAGATAAAAGTGCTGAAGAAATTATTAAGGGTGTCATGAAGAGGCAATCAAAAAAACGATTTGATTCTATGGATCGTACAAACATTTTTGATTGATACCTTTGCTCATTTAAAAGCAGACTTGGCTACTAAGGGAGTTGTTGTTGATGAATTCGACCTTATGATTGGAGCTAATGCACTTTTCATGAATTATTCAATAGTAACAAACAATGAAAAACATTTTAACAAAATTCCTGATTTAAATGTAATCAACTGGGCAGAATAAACTACCCTTTTGCTTCTTGTAGTTTGGAAGGTCAGCATCTAATATTGTGATTAATTTGAAAGAAACAAATCAATGTGCGGCATTGCCGGAATATTAAATTTAACCTCAAAAGATGATGTTTCAGAAGATATTGTTCTTCGAATGATATCTATTTTAAAACATAGAGGCCCTGAAGAAAGTGGTGTCTATTATGATCAGGATATCCATATGGGGCATTCCCGGCTGGGTATAATTGGTTTGGAAAATGGGACTCAACCGATTTCAAATCAGGATGGTAGTCTGTGGATAGTCTACAATGGAGAAGTATTTAACTATATTGAATTAAGAAGCGACCTTGAAAAAAGAGGGTATGAGTTTACAACCCAAACAGACACTGAAGTGATTCTTCATTTATATGAAGAAATGGGTTCTGCCAGCCTCTCTGAACTAAACGGCCAGTTTGCTATTGCCATTTGGGATTCTCGTAAAAAAGAACTTTTCCTTGCTAGAGACCGGGTAGGTATTTGTCCGCTATATTACACTTTTCAGAATGGCAGATTCATGTTTGCGTCTGAAATAAAAGCGCTTTTTACGGATAAGTCTGTCTTACGGCAGATAGATCTTGCATCACTTAAGCAAATTTTTACCTGTTGGACTACCATCGGGTCCCGAACTTTCTTTAATGATATTAAGGAGCTTTGTCCCGGTCATTATATGGTAATCAAGGATGACTCAATATCCGAAGATCAAAAACCCTATTGGAGCTTGCCCTATTATCCGCCGGAGCTGCAATGGAAAGGATCCCAGGAGGATACAGCCGAGAAGCTCAGAGAACTCTTAGAAGATGCTGTCCGTCTAAGATTGCGGGCTGACGTGCCAGTTGGAGCCTATCTTTCCGGTGGACTTGATTCTTCAATTATCACTTCAATTATTGCTAAAAAATTCAATAATCGTCTTAAAACATTTTCTTTGGGTTTTGAAGAAAAAGCCTTTGATGAGTCTGCTTACCAGTCTGAGATGATAAAGTTCCTTGGCACTAACCATCACCAGACGTCTATTACCAATCAACAGGTTAGCGATTATTTTTCTGATGTTATCTGGCATTGTGAAAAACCCCTTCTGCGGACAGGTCCTGTGCCTTTATTCATGTTATCCAAATTTGTCAGAAAGAACAATTTTAAGGTTGTATTAACCGGCGAAGGGGCAGATGAGGTGTTTGGCGGCTATAATATTTTCAAGGAAGCTAAAGTTAGGGCGTTTTGGGCGCGCAAGCCTCATTCCAAATTTCGTCCGCTTTTACTGGAGCGGCTTTATCCCTATATTTTTGAAAATCCTGGGCGCAATAGAGCTTTTTTGCAGAAGTTTTTTTCCGTCACCCCTGAAGATTTGCTTGATCCGCTCATGTCCCATCAAAAACGATGGAAGAACACCCAGAGGTGCACTACATTTTTTAACGAAAATGTGCTTAACGAGGTGGCTGAAATCCATCCAGTGGCTGATATCTCTGCCTGTCTTCCTGAGGATTTTGGTAAACGAGATCTGTTTTCCCGTACTCAATGGCTTGAGATGGATATGTTTATGTCAAATTATTTGCTCTCTTCCCAGGGAGACCGTGTGGCAATGGCTAATTCTGTTGAATTGCGAGTGCCTTTTCTTGATCATCGACTCATCGATTTTGCAGCAAGACTGCCTGCTCATTGGAAAATTTACGGACTTGATGAAAAGTATCTGCTTAAAAAGGCATTCCAGCACCAACTGCCTCAGAATATAATAAAAAGAGCTAAACAGCCATATCGTGCTCCAATTAGCCAGGCATTCTTAAACAATGATAATGATAAACTTAATAATCTTATTAACGAGAATCAACTTGCTGACACAGGAATTTTTAACCCGAAAAAAGTCAAATATTTGTTTAAAAAATGTTTGATTCAAAAACACGGCAATGTCAGCGAATCTGAGAATATGGCGATTGTTGGGATTCTTTCCACTCAATTGATTCATGAACAGTTTATAAAGGGTTTTGCCAATTTTGCTGTACAACCCGCAAAGCCTGACAAAATAATCAGGAGAAACAGAGACGGTAAGATTTCTAAGTTCTTTGCAAATGCCTGATCGGTCTGAATAAAATTAGATAAAATAGGGGTAAGATAATGATTAAATTTTCCAAAGATCTTTTAAAAATTGACCTTGATCAGGAAATATTACGCATCTCTGAGACTATACGTGCCATTATGCGTAATAAACTAAAACGCAGGGGATTGGTAGTTGCTCTTTCCGGAGGTATTGACAGTAGTGTGACTGCTGCTCTCGCTGTTAAAGCACTCGGTCATTCCAGGGTTTTCGGATTGGAAATGCCGGAGCGGCATTCTGCACCAGACACTCTTTCCTTAAGTAGTATGGTGGCCAGGCATCTTGATATTCAAACTATTCATGAGGATATATCCGGGATTCTTGAAGCATTCGGTTTCTACCGCAGGTATGACTCTGCCGTTCAATCAGTCATTCCGGAGTATGGAGCAAATTGGAAGTCCAAGATAGTCATTTCAGATATAATGGAAAACAAAGGATTCAGCATGTTTTCTATTGTTGTCCAAAATCCTGATGGTGAAATGATTAAGAAAAAGCTTTCGCTTAAGGCTTATTTAGAAATTGTGGCAGCAACTAATTTTAAACAGCGCACCCGCAAAATGCTTGAATATTACCATGCTGACCGGCTGAACTTTGCTGTAACCGGCACACCCAACCGACTTGAATATGATCAGGGCTTTTTTGTCAAGCAGGGGGATGGAGCAGCAGATATCAAGCCAATAGCGCATCTTTATAAAACACAGGTATATAAGATTGCCGAATATTTAGAAATCCCAAAGGAGATTTCTTTGAGACCGCCAACCACTGATACTTATTCTTTACCCCAGGGACAGGATGAATTTTATTTTGCTTTAC
>JAGLLQ010000238.1 GCA_023140455.1 Desulfobacteraceae bacterium
GAGTTGCAATATTATTCATGTACAATCTGATTAAATCATTGTTAAGGTGGAATAGTTTAGAATCAACTCCTGAAAAATAAATAAGGCTGGTAAAATCTTCATTTGTTTTTAAAACCCCTATATATTCAGATTCAAGAAATATTTCTCCACCTGTTTTATATATTTTATCAATATGATCAACAATATTAGATGAAACTAAGCCTTCAAAGGTTTTAAAAGAACTATTAATAAATCGGACATACTGACCAGTACAGGCAATAATTTTAAGATCTTCAGAAGGCGATGCAACAGCATAAAAACTTGATTTCATGGAAGAATTAAAAATTTTAAAAATTTTATCAAGGGTTTCAAGAGCAGTTCTTGCAAATATCGAAAGTTGATTGTTACCTAATAATTTTGTATTGGATTTAACTATGAGTTCAAGGCCATCCTGGTTTTTTTTGATAAATTTAAGATTGTTATAAGATCTCAGGCATGATGTCACAGTTGTAAATAGTTTTTGAATAGTAAATCTGGTTTTAGATTTATAATCGCTTATATCATATTTTGTAATGATTTCATGTTCAGGAGCTTTCCCTGGTTGACCAGTTCTGATAACGATACGAACCATTTGATTATTAAGGTCATTCCTCACATAATCAATTAATTGTAAGCCTGCATTGTCTTGTTCCATAACAACATCAAGAAGGATAAGCGCAATATCGTTTTCATGAGTAATTATTTCTTTGGCTTCAATGGCGGAGTATGCCTTAAATAGTTTAATTTTTCGATTTTTGAAATTATAATCATGTAGAGCAAGTTCAGTAATAGTATGAACATCATCTTCGTCATCAACAATTAGTATTTTCCATGGGTTATGAAGGAATTCATTTTTCTCGAATTCATCACTTTCATCAGAAAAAATAATATCTTCATGTTCTTTAATTAATTTCATTACATTTCATTTTTTTTAATTAAGAAATAATAGTCGACTAACTCATCAGCAAGACCGATATATTGGTGGACATTAAGGTTTTTCATTCTTTCTTTATATTTAGATGGAACTTTTTCTAAATTATTTACAAAATTCACAAGATCGTTCTGATTTAAACTTTTTCCTCTTGTTAGCTCTTTTAATTTTTCATAAGGGTTTTCTTCTTTGAAAATCCTCATTAGAGTCTGAAAAGGTTCTGCTAATAGTTCAGGGTTATTTTCAAGGTCTTTATTTAAAGCATCTTGATTAATTGCTATTTTTCCAAGACCTTTGAGTGAATTTTTAATTCCAATCATGAAATATCCAAATGCTACGCCAAGGTTTCTTAATACCGTGCTATCAGTTAAATCTCTTTGGAATCTTGATTTTTGAAGCTTAACAGAAAGATGTTCCATAATAGATATAGCAAGCCCCATGTTTCCTTCACTATTTTCAAAATCAATCGGGTTCACCTTGTGTGGCATGGTTGATGATCCGATTTCACCTTTTTTTAATTGTTGTTTAAAGTATCCAAGGCTTATATATCCCCACATATCTCTGTTAAAATCTATCATAATAGCGGCTGATCTGATCATTGAATGCAAAATATAGGAAAGGGAAGAATTTGGATTAATTTGTGTTGTAAAGACAACAGGTTCAAGTTTTAAATAATTTGATAAAAAATTTTGTGATATTTCAATCCAATTAATGTCAGGGTATGCAAAAAAATGTGCATTAAAATTTCCAGTAGCTCCATTTAATTTGGCTTGTATCTTCTTATTTTTTAATATTTCAATTTCCTGGGAAATACGCCATGCAACATTAATAAATTCTTTGCCAACTGTAGTTGGAGAAGCTGGTTGTCCATGTGTTCTTGACATCATTGGTATAGCTTTATATTTGAGAGCTTTTTTTTCTATATCCTCTAAGATTTCATTTAATAATTCAATTACAAGATTTTTGCCTTTTTGAAGCATTAAAGC
>JAGLLQ010000239.1 GCA_023140455.1 Desulfobacteraceae bacterium
GCCTGGACAAATAAAGATATGGAAGCTTATGCTTCATATTATTCAAAGGATTTTCATTCAGACGGATTAAATAAAAAAGAATGGGTACAAAGAAAAAAAAGTCTTGCTGAACGATATGGTTACATAAAAATTATTGCCAGTGATTTTCAAGTTAATAAAGGCAAAAATAATATACTAGTTAAATTTTTACAGGATTATAAATCCAGTGGGTTTAGTGCAACTGGTATTAAAACATTAATATTTATTAATGAGGATAAAGAATGGAAGATATATCGCGAGAGCTGGAAAAGGAAATAGAATCATATTCCAGCCCGGTCCGTAATAAACGGAAAACTGAAACAAGATATATAGCTGTTGATGATTTTGGGAGCATGAAATCTGCTGACTGGATTAAAAAAGCCCTGCTTTCTTTGTCAGTTTTATGCCTGGTTTTATTTGCTACAACTTTTCTATTCTATAAGCTCTATGCCAATTATAAAATTGAAAATACAAAGTTACAAGAGAACCTGAATTCAGCTGAAAAAAAAGTAAAAGATTCTATTAAAGAAAAAGAATTTCTTATGGCTAAGCTTGTAATATCAGACAATAATTCTGTTAAGCCTGTGGAAGAAGAACAAGAAATAAAAGATGATATAAAAAAAGTCATTGAAAGTAAAGTGGTCAAGGTTGTAAAAAAGCGTCAGAAATCTGCACAAGGGGCAACTCCTCCTGTAGCTGATACGAAGCCTGCTGCCCCTGAACCATTACCTTCTGATGTTCCTAAAGTGGTCTCTTCTCAAGTCCCGAAGACTATTCCTTCTGAAATAGAGTCAACACCTGAGAATATTAAAAATGTTGGGATTGAGAGATTCATGATAGTAAAAGATGATGTTACAGGGGATCTTCTAGTCAACTTTAGAGTTATAAATATTGCAAGTGAAAAAGGTGATGCTTCGGGTCGTGTTTTTGTTCTGTTGTCGTCTAAGGATGGATCCGAGGTAAATAAGTTGGTTGTACCAACTGTTGCGTTGAAGGATAATATTCCAACAGTGCCTAGAAGAGGGCAATATTTTTCCATTGCTCATTTTAAAACTGTAAAATTTAAAATTCCAAACATTCCTAATCCTGAACTTTTTACTAAAGCAACAGTTTATGTGTTTGGCAAGGGTAATGCATTGATTGTAAATGAAGCAATAAATATATCCATAGGCAAATAATTTGAACATATGAAAATAAACTATAAAATACTTATTTGGTTTTATGTGTTCTGCTTTGTATTTGTTGCAGGCAGCTCTGCTGTTGCTCAAAAGCGAACGTATACTGTTTTTTTTGAAGGTGAGGATAATGAACTTCACGTATACAAGATAAATGGAGCTGAATCTGGAAAAACCCTTATGGTCGTTGGCGGAATCCAAGGGGATGAGGCTGCAGGATTTCTTGCAGCAGACAGATATGCTGATATTTCTTTAAAGAAAGGGAACCTCATTGTTGTGCCAAGAGCTAATTTCCCTTCAATCTTAAAACGGGAAAGAAAAATCAATGAGGATATGAATAGAAAGTTTTCTGGTGATGATGCCGGGAATTATGAAGCAAGGGTAGTTGAAGTCCTTAAGAAATTAATGAAGGAAAGTGATTGCTTATTGAATCTGCATGAAGGCTCAGGTATTTTTTCTGAAAAATGGGAAGGTCCAATGCGTAACCCAAAGAGGTTTGGCCAATCAATTATTGCTGACTCAGCTTTTTTTGAAGATGAAAAGTCAGGCATAAATATAAATCTTGAAGAGATGGCAAAAAATGTAATTAAAAAAGTAAACAAACATATCACAAATCCTGAACATTTTTTTCATTTTAATAATCATGGTACTGCTAAATCTGATTCAAAGCATAAAGAACAAAGAGGTTCAGCAACATATTATGCTCTATATCAATGCAAAATACCTGCATTCGGTGTTGAATCTGCAAAAGCTCTTCCATTAGAACAAAAGGTGAAACAACATATTTACGCCATTAATGGTTTTATGGAATTGATGGATATTATTCCTGAAACTCCTGGGATTGATTTGAGAAGACCTGAACTTCAATATGTTATAGTTTCGGTGAATAATACTGTTCCGATAGTGGTCGGCGTAATGCAGCATCTGAAAATTAACAAGGGTGATACTATTGAGGTGCTGGATGTGGTTACAAATTATAAAAGAGGATTAAGCGCTGATATTATTGGGATTGGCAGTGGTTTCAATGATATGAAAAAAAAGATAGTAATTAATGAAGAGACCAGGATTGTTGTAAAAAAAGATTTTTACTCATGTGGTAGTATTTTTCTGGATTTTCACCATAAAGATGTTGTGGAAACAAATAAATTGTCAGTATCAGATTCGGAAAAAGTATCAGTTCTTAAGTATAAAATTAAGGTAAACGAGAAAATACGTATTGTTGATAACTACAACCATGTTAAGCTTGAAAGAGGAGATAAACTGGTTATCCTTGATTTAATTTCCGGTAATGTTGACCCCTCTGAATATGTTGTGAATTTTAAAGGATTTGTTGGCAATCGGCGAAACAATACAGGGGAAGACAGGGGGTACATTATTGACACATCCAAGAATGTTTTAATGAAGAAATACTCAATTAATAAACAGAATAAACATTATTATGTGATTACAAGTTTAAATGATAAAGAAGTTGGTAAATTATTCATAGATTTTTAATTTAATTTTTTTGACCATAAAATCAGGGAGAGATAGAGATGAATAAAAAAAACCTTTCAATAATTGATAAAGAACTTACAATTGAAGGTTCTATTTCAAGCACGGGAAAATTAATAATAAAAGGCAAGGTAAGGGGAGAAATCAAAGGAGATGTTATTGTAATTGCAGAGGATGGAGAAGTGGAGTCAAATTCAGCCATTGTTGCGAGCATGACTGTTGGTGGAAAATTTA
>JAGLLQ010000024.1 GCA_023140455.1 Desulfobacteraceae bacterium
GCTGGTATAATAAGGATCTTAAATAATGAATAAAAAACAGTCCTGGACAGTTTTCTGGCTCCTGTTCCTGCTCTACATGTTTAATTACATGGGCCGCATGGTTATTGTATCCCTTTTTCCATTCCTGAAACAGGATATGGGCATGACCGATGCCCAGTGCGGCCTTCTGGTCTCTGCTGTTTACTGGTCAATTCTGGTTTTCTCCTTTCCTGCCTCTATCCTTGTTGATCGGTGGAGTCGTACAAAAAGTATTTCCATTATGGCGGCACTGTGGAGCATAGCCACTCTGGCATGTGCCTTTACAAAAACTTTTCCTCAGCTTTTTATCGCCAGAACAGCCATTGGCATTGGAGAAGCAGGATATGCCCCTGGCGGAACAGCCATGCTCTCTGCGAATTTCCCAAAGGAAAAAAGAGCAAGGATACTTGGGCTCTGGAATGCATCCATTCCCCTTGGAAGCGCTCTGGGTATTGGAATTGGAGGATTTGTAGCTCATCATTTTGGCTGGCGCCATGCATTCGGACTTGTGGCTTTTCCCGGTCTTATCCTGGCCATTGTATTTTATTTTGTCAAAGATTATAAAACCATCCAACTCACTAAAAAAGAAGATACCGGCAAAGAAACAAAAATGCAGTTCATTGATATGGCAAAACAGTTCACCCATAATAAGACCCTGCTTTGCAACAACCTTGCCTTTGCCTTGAATGTCTTTATAACAACTTCTCTTTTGACCTGGCTGCCCTCATATTTTCATCGGTTTGATAATCTTGCCATGGACAAGGCAAGCATGAAAGCTAGTTCCATCATGGTTCTTGCAATTATAGGCGCGCCCCTGGGCGGATTTCTGGCAGATGTGTGGATGAAAAAAAGAGAAAATGCCCGTCTTTTATTCCCGGCTATAACATCCATTCTAACCGGGATCCTTCTTTTTATTGCCTTTACCTTTTTACAGGGGAATATTCAATATTTTGTCCTGCTTCTCATTGGCATAACTGCTGTAGCTTTTGTCCCGGCCAGTGTGGCTGTGACTCAAGATGTGGTGCATCCAGGCCTGCATGCTGTTTCTTTAAGCCTGTGTATAATCATTCAGCACCTTTTAGGTTCAAGCCTTGCTCCCATTGTAATTGGAAAACTTTCTGATACATATGGCCTTGATAAAGCTCTAACCATCCTGCCTGTGTTTGCACTCCTTGCAGGAATTTTACTTTTTATCGCCTCATTTTATTATAAAAAAGACTCTGCAATCGACTAATTCAGCTTTGATGAGTATTCTTCATATAGTTATTATTTTATGGCATATTTTTTTTCAAGAAAGGCAACAGAGCTTGAAAGAGAAAAGGTAAGAATAAAATAAAGAAGCGTGATGGTGATCCAGATTTCAAAGGTTAAAAACGTGGCGGCCATAAGTTCCATACCCTGAAAAGTTAGTTCCTGGATAGAAATAACCGAGACAATCGCTGAATCCTTTATGGTAGATATGAACTGCCCTGCAAGGGGGAATGCTACTTTCCTGAATGTCTGGGGCAAAATTACAAATAAAAATGCCTTTTGCCTGTTCAGACCAATGGACATGGAAGCTTCCCACTGACCTTTGGGTATGGAAATAATTCCTCCACGGACAATCTCTGACACATAAGCACCCTCATATATTCCAAGGGCAATCACAGCCGAGATAAAGGCATTGATCTGATCAGGGCCGGTCAACAAAAGACCTGCAATCTGTTGAAAAATTTTGGGGCTGCTTCGTAACCAGCTATCTATATTAAGAGCATCCAGAAACTGGCTGGATACAAAATAATAAAAAATTATAACAAGAACAAGGGAAGGAATATTTCTTATGGTTTCCACATAAGTTCTGCTGATAAACCGTTGTTCAAAGGATCCTTTTGCGCCCATGACTCCTGAAACAATCCCCAAAAAACATCCCAGAAGTGTTGCCCAGATACTTAGCTTAACAGTTATTGCAAAACCCTTTGCAAGGATGTTGGCTTTGAATTTTCCTGTTACATTATCCAGATAAAAAAAATAGGAAGGAATTACATCCCATTCCCACTTATACTCAAGGACATGGCTCATTCGTGAGAAAAACAAAAATATTGCAGCAACAATAAAGGCAATTGCTGCAATATCAATAAAGGTAAATTTTAAAGATTTATTATTTAACATTCCTGTTTACTTCACCAGGCCTTCCCACTTTTTTGATTCAAACCAGTATTCTTTTTTCTCCTTTAAAAAACCCTGGGCATGCATGCTTAAAATCCAGTTGTTAAGAAAGTTGAGTGCATCATGGTCCTGTTTTTTTATGGCAAACCCGATGGGTTCTTTAGTAAAATTTCCCTTGAAAGGCACAAATAATTTTTCAGGATATTTTAACGCATGGAATATTGGCATGGGAGCGGAGGCAACCACTGCATAAACGCGTCCAAGGTGCAATTCCTGAAGAGCCTGGCTTTCATTTTCAAATAATTTCAATGTTGCATGTGGCATATATTTGGAAACTGCCTGTTCCGCTGTTGTCCCTAATCTTGCTGCAATCACAACCTCTTTTTTATTAAAATCATCAAGGGAAAGAAAGCCTTTAGCTTTAACTTTATTTGCCACCAGAGACATGCCTGAATAGTCATAGGGGATTGTAAAATTGACTTTTAAATTCCTCTCAGGAGTGATTCCCATTCCTCCGATTATCACATCAAACTTACCTGTTAAAAGTGCAGGGATAATACCTGACCATGCTGTGGGTACGAACTCAATTTCAACTCCCATATCCTTTGCAAGTTTTTTTGCCACATCAATCTCAAATCCAATAAGTTTTCCCTGTTTGTCTTTCATCGCCCAAGGAACAAAGGTTGACATACCAACTCTTATTACTCCTTTTTTCTGAATAGTTTCAATAATGCTTTCCTGGGCAGATGCTGTACCGCAAATTAAAATTAAAAACAGAACACTCAAACAAATAAATTGTTTCATCTTTTTCTCCTTATTAATATTTCCTATCTTATTTTTTATTTAGTCAATAAATTTCAGTCGGTTTTCAAACTTCCTTATAAAAAGAGATAGCGTAGCTGTAACAACAAAATAACATAAAGCTATAGTAAACCATATTTCAAAGGTTAAAAATGTCTGAGATACAATTCTCTGCCCCTGCATGGTCAAATCGTAAATGGAAATTGTACTTACCAGAGCAGAATCCTTTACCAGTGATACACTCTGGCCTGCAAGCATAGGAAGTGTCTGTCGCAACATCTGAGGGATAATCACTTTAATATATACATGGGGCACTGACAGACCTAAACTCTGGGCAGCCTCATATTGCCCTTTTGGAACACTTAAAATACCTGAACGTATAATTTCTGAAGAATAAGCGCCTTCAAACAGGCTTAATGCAATAACTGCAGAAAAAAATGCAGAGATATTAAATACAGGTGCGATTACAAAATACATTAAAAATATCTGTATAAGCAACGGGGTATTCCTGATCGTCTCCACATAAAACCATGATATAAATCTAAGGACAGGTGAGGAAGACATTCTTGCAAAAGCAGATATCAATCCAATAAGAAGTGACAGTACAAGACCCAAACAGGATATCTTAAGAGTTATTATCAGACCGTCAAGTAGCAGACCCCTGACAAATACTCCATTTTCAAATACAAACAGATATGGCTTAACTCTGTACCACTGCCAATTATATTCAAGGTTTTGATATCCGAAAACAATAACAATCAAAAATAATAATAAAAATATAAAGAGCTTCAGGCCCTTTTTTAAATTTTGAAAATTAAATTCAAAATCCGATTTAAAATCAAGTAGCCTTTTATAAACAATAAAAGCAAAAACTGCGCCTATTAGATCCGCAATCAAGTCAAAAAAATCACCGCCTCTCTCTACAATAAAGGTTTCTTGAACAACCTCTATCAATCCTCCCAAAACCACTGCATATATAAAAATAAAACAATACTGTTTAAGCCTGATTTTGTTTTTTACTTCATACTGTATAGTAAGTGATAAAAAAAAATAGAAACAAAAGTGAACCATCTTATCAAGGTATGGAATCTCAAATTCCGGCTGAGACAATTCATCCCCGGGAATAAAACATAAAATTATGATAGCAATTGAACAGAGAATTGATCTCCAGTATTTAAGTAAAATTTTCAAACCCATAAAATCTCATATTTTTCATTATTGGTGACATGTCAAGCAATTAGTTCAAATTTCAAACCGCAGGCTCAGCAAACAAATACTACCCCAGGAAGCCAACAAAATCAAACCTCAACTGATCTGCATTAATAAAATATCTTTTTTAAATTTTATTGACAAAGATGAATCTCCACCCTTATACTTTTTTTCAACTGTATTGTAACTGTATTGCCTGAGACAGTATTTGAAGTTCAAAATTCATGGCTGCCATACTTAATGGAATAATTGTTATTTCTTTTAATGTGATAAAAATGATAAAAATTAATAAAAAAACTTATTTTATAGCTGGTTTAATTTTTATATCCATATTTTGGGCAACACAGCCTAAGGCTGGAGAGCCTGGAAAAGCTGGTGCCAAAATTGCTGCACTCCCTGTTTTGAAAATGGGCCTGAATGTAGCCAGCTTTAATACTCTGGATCCCCATCAGGCAGCTTCTTCAAGTGACCGAATTCTGGCAGATATGGTCTTCAATGGTCTAATCCGGTTTAAACCAGGACTTGCACCTGATCTGGAACCGGATCTCGCACTCAATATACCAGAACCTGAGATTATAAATGGCAAGCAGACATGGACATTTCATCTGCGAAAAGGTGTTATGTTTCATTCTGCTGAAAACACCGTTCCTAAGGAACTTACTGCCCAAACTATTCTTCTCTCCTTTGAAAAGACCATGGATCCAATGCAGTCTGCATATGCGGGAGGATATGACGGTATCCAACTTGAAGCCCTTGGTCCATATACAATCCGATTTACAGTTTACCCGGCGCAGTCCCCTCTTTTATTTTTACCAAAAGTGGCTAACTATGCCGGAGGATTCATTATTTTTGAAACAGGCAAGGGAAGACTGCTCGGCACAGGCCCTTTTATCATCACAGACCAGACTGACAAAACAAAATTTTCCCTGGCGCCTCATACAGGGTATTTCAGGGGAACACCCCGCCTTGGTGGTGTGGAAATTTATTTT
>JAGLLQ010000240.1 GCA_023140455.1 Desulfobacteraceae bacterium
TTAAAAGTATCTGTAAAAACTCCGGACACTTCATTCATTGTATCTTCAGAAACAAATCTTATAAATTCTGATAAATACACTATAAATTACGATTGTTTATTCAAAACACTTAAAGTCTTAAATAATACAGAATATTATATTAAGCATCTAAAATTAGATAATCTTCAAAAAGATCTCTTTATACCCTTTAAGGAGCTCGCTGGAATAAAAAAAAGAATTTTTTCCATCTTAAATGATTCAAAAGAACTTACTGGCCCAATTGACATCCCCTTTAAAAAAAAGCAAAGCATATTAAAAATCAAACCCACTCTTGCTGTATTAATCTCTTCTGAAAAGGATTTGTACCTGTGTAATAAGACTTCCGCTGATATTTTTTTTCAGCTCCCCAATTGTTTTAAGAATGAAAATTTTAAATTGGTAAACCTTTTTCTAAAAAACAAAAAATTAATTCCCTGGTTCCCATCTGTTTTAATAGGAGAAAATTATACTGCTGCGAAAGATTTTCTTTCACAGGTTCGACCAAACCTTATTGTAACAAATAATACCGGAATAGCTTATGAAGCCTATAAGAAAGGAATCCGGTGGATAGCAGGACCCTATCTTAATATTACCAATTCTTTTGGTCTTTCATGTTTAAAAGAAAATTTTGATTGCCATGGCTCGTTTATTTCAAATGAACTTAATAAATATCAGATAAAAAATATAACTAATCCTGAGAATCTCAAACTATACTATAGTATCTATCATCCCATTTTACTGATGACGAGCAGGCAATGTCTGCTGCGTCAGGTTGTTGGATGCGAGAAAGATAGAATTGATGGAGAGTGTATCCATGAGTGTAATAAATCTTCATCAATTACAAATTTAAAAAAAGTTCCTCTTTTTATTGAGAAAACAAAAGGGGGCTATCATTGTATCTACAATAGTAATAATTTTTTAAATACAGATATTGTTAATGATTTACCGGATATTTTTTCCAGTTTTTTTATTGATTTAAGGGATATAAAAACAGAAACTGAAATAGAGGTGGACAAATCCGGAATAATCAAGCTTTTTGGAAATTTTTTAAATGGAAACCCTGATTCAAAAAAACAACTCGGACAAATTATTCATCCATCAACTAGTGCCCAATATAAAAAAGGGATATAGCAAAGAAGAAATTTCCTTGTTTATTGTATTCTGATTTTAATTGATGTATATTTCGTAATATTAATTCAAAATTTTCTTGATGGGAAAACTTAATTTAATAACACCTATCATAAGCGAAAATCATTATATTCTATCTTCCCATGCTAAAAGTGAAGAAAAGGAGAAACATATGAACTTGTCAAGGTTATCAATTGGAAAAAAACTTTTTATCATAGGCTTTATTTCTGTGATAAGCATTTTGGGTTTAATTTTGATCAGTCTTTTCTTTTTTGGGAAAACCGGAGAAATAGGCAAAATAACAGAAACAGTATTAAAATATGAAATAAGAGCAAAAAACGCAACTATAGACTTTAAAAAATATATTTCAACAGGTGAGAAGGTCCATTATGATGCAGTGGTAGAAAAGCTTACCGCTATCAGAATTATTGACGGTACAATTGCAAAATTGTATGAATCTTTCAAAGCAGGCAACTCCCGTGACCAGGCACTTGAAAAATTGCTTAAAACCACAACAGATAAAGTTGCGCTTGAGAAAGCTGCAACCCTTGTTCATTCCATAATGGGTACCAAAGTGGTTGAAAAATTATATCAGAGTTCGATTGATGCCAGTAAAGTGACATCTGTCTGGATGGACCTGGTAAAACAATACCCAAGGACAAAAAATGAAGATGAAAAAAAAGAAATTATTGCAAATATCGATAAGATAGAAAGCAAACTTGTGGGTATGTTGAAAAATACCAATGCAATTATGGGAGAGATTGCTGATTATTTTGCTTTAAAGATTCGTAAGATATTTATTATTATCGGTTCTATTTCGGTTATACTTATTAGTATTCTGGTATTTTTTATCGCACGGTCTATTACCGATCCATTGGGGCGTACAGTTGATTATGTAAAAACTGTTTCGGATGGAGATTTCAAAAAGACTTTGGATATAAAAAGAAGTGATGAGCTCGGCATAATGGTGAACAGTATAAATGTGATGAGCAAAAGCTTGAGAAATATGATCAAAGAGATCAAAACAGGCATAGAAAGATTGAATTCATCTGCTTCAGAATTGACTGGTCTATCTGATCAGCTTTCTGACACGGCTGTCCAGAATACTGACAAGGCAGATTCAGTGGCAACTGCCTCAGAAGAAATGAGCACAAACATGGATGTCGCATCAAGTAATATGGAAGATTCTTCTCAAAATGCCAATTCTGTTGTCGTAGCAGTTGAAGAGATGACATCCACAATCAATGAGATTGCAGGAAATACAGAAGTTGCCAAAACAATTACTGACAAGGCCGTAGAACGGTCAAAATTAGCTGCTGAGCAAATGGGCAGACTTGGAGAGATAGCCGGGACTATTAGTAAGGTTACTGAAACCATCTCTGACATTTCTGAACAGACTAATTTGCTCTCTTTGAATGCAACCATTGAAGCAGCCAGAGCTGGTGAAGCTGGTAAAGGGTTTGCTGTTGTTGCAAACGAGATCAAAGAACTTGCTAAACTGACTGCTGTTTCAACACAGGATATTAAGAAACAGATAGACGAAATCCAATCTTCCACCCAGGTATCAGTGGGAGAGATTGATCAGATTCTCGAAATTGTGCTGGAAGTTAATCAGATTGTTACCACGATTGCTACGGCCATAGAAGAACAGTCAATTGCTACACGGGAAATTTCACAAAATATTTCAACGGTTTCTGAAAGGATTATGGGAGTTAATGAAAATATCAGCCAAAGTGCTGATGTTGCTAAAAATATTACGGTTTCAATTAACCAGGTACACGAATCTACAGATGAAATGAAAAATAACAGTATTCAGGTCAAGAAAAGAGCTGTTGGGTTATCAGATCTTGCACAGACCCTGGATAAAATGATAAATCGTTTCAAAATATAGTATCACTGCATTTTGAAACAAAGATATGGCTTAGTTTATGATTTGCCGTGGCATTTTTTATATTTCTTTTGACTGCCGCACCAGCAGGGTTCATTCCTGCTACACTTATGTGGTTTGAGGATTTTTCCGTCAAGATAATACCATTTATTATTATCTTTAATAAAGCGTGAATTTTCATGCAGTTGACCAATTTTACCGTCATGATAGAAAGCTGCAAATTCAACATAAGCTTCTGTCTCATCTGTTTTTGATTTTTTTGCTTTTAGTATTTTAAGCCCAAGCCACTTTGTTTGTTTAATCGTTGTTGACAAGGCATCTGCTTCATTTGGCTGGCGCATGGATGGATGATGCGTTGAAATCAGGTATTTAATATCTTCTGTACAAAATGCTGAAAACCTGGAGCGCATTAATTGTTCCGGTGTGTCGGGCAATGATGCACCGGATAAAAAAGGCCGGCAGCACTTTTCATAAGGTTTATCGCTCTGACAATAGCATTGCTTCTGCACTATCTTAATTTCCTATATGTATTAAATTCTTCATCTGAATAATGATAATATTGATTATGGACATTGTCTGCAAATGCTTCATAATCCTTGTAATCTTCTTCATTTAAAGATGCAGAATACAAATTAACAATAAGATCGTGGGCAATAAAATCCTCACTGACCTCTATAAAACCTTCATCTTTTGTCCAGGTTACCTTGCTTTCTTCTCCTTTTGATACGACCCCTGATATAGCATGGGCATTATCAATTATTATTGAAATATACCGTTGTTTTTTTTCTGCCATATACCTTTTTATACGACGATGGGGCACCAGACTATTATAGGGTACGGATTCACCAAAATATATTCCCCTCAGCATCACGCCTCTTTTTACTGCGCTGTCAAGCTCAGAAGTTATTTCCCGGATTTCTTCATCCCAGATGGACATGGCAATTCTTTTTTCAGCACCTTTAATCATGAGGTTCAGAAAACTGATAATATTTTTTCTGCCTTTGATTACAACCAGTTTATCATCCTGCTTTTTTGTTTTGTATAGTTTATCAGTATGTCTGGAGATATTGGAAAACATTCCTTGATAGTCTTCTTTAAGCTTTTTGATAAAGATACCCGGCTCTATGGGATAGTAGAGCTTATTTTTTTCTTCAGCCTGTTCAAAGACCATCTGTTTAGCAATAAGGTTGTTTAGAACTTCGTAAATCCTTGACCTGGGGATGCCTGAATTTTTACTCAATGTATAGCCATTTAACGGATAGTCCTCTAAAAGGGTTAAATATGCCTTGCATTCATACTCTGAAAATCCCAGTTTTTTCATATCATTCAGAATATTCATAAGCTCTCCTTTATGCTGACAACAGCAATATCAGGTAGGTTGTCATTACTGATCCCAGCACCGGGATGATAATGCCGCCTTTCCAGAACCCGTAAGCAAGTGCAAACCCCATTCCGCAAACTACAGCCAGGGGTTCATCCGGGACTGCATTAAACACGCCGGGAATAATTAAAGCTCCTATGGCTGCCACAGGAATACATTTTAAAAAAGCATCCACTCTTTTTGGTAATTGATTGCTGCCTATCAGGAAGAATGGTACCAGCCTTGGGATATATGTAACAGCAGCCATTCCAAGTATTAAAAGAATAATATTATCCATGTATTTTTTCCCTTTGTATTTGCTTGTTTTGTCCCTGCTCTTTTTTTTGAGGGGAAATAAAAAATGATCCTGCAAAGGCAATTGCTAATATACAAACAATAATATTCCAGCCATCCGGGAACAGATCAAGCTTGATTAAGACCGTGTTTAAAACACCCGAAGCAATGACAAGGCACACTGCTTTCCCGGAGGTCTTGAGTTCTGGTAATAAAATAGCAAGTAAAAGCGAATAAAGAGCAATCCCCATACTTATTGTCAGAATTTCCGGTAAAAAACCGCCCAAAATATACCCTGCTACAGTTCCACTTACCCATCCGGAATAGGCGGACAATTGCAGGATAAAGACAAAGGTTTTTGTAAGCTTTCTTTTGGAAAATGATAATACACTGAAAACTTCATCAGTCACCCCGAATGCTATCAGGAAAAAATATCGTTTTGCTATTTTCCCGATTCGTGTAGACAAATAGGCGCTCATTAAAAAATGTCTGAAATTGACCAAAAGGGTAGTTAATATAATACCGCCAGGTCCCATACCGGTCATTAAAAGATTTAAAGCAATAAACTGGCTGGCACCTGCAAAAACCACTGCTGAAAACAGAAAGCTTTCCAAAAGAGTGATATCACAGCTTTTTGATAAAATCCCAAAGGCAATAGCTGGAGGCACATAGCCGATAAAAATTGGGAATCCCCCCTTTAAAGCCTCTTTTACATCATTGTTCATCATGGTGTCTTATTCCTGCTTTCAATAACTTAGGTTTACAATCTAAATAATTCCACATAGTGACTATTGTAGTAGCTACTAAAAATTAGTCAAGAAAAAAATACTTTTTTTGTATTGTATTTGGCATAATGCTGGAATAATTAATCGCCCACCTTTTGTTTTTTCAAGATTTGGTTATGGAAATTCAGATCCATGTTCTACTCCATGGAAAGTCAAGTAAACAATGTTGAAACATTTTTCCCACGTTGACCAGCCGGAAACAGTATTAAAGATAATTACAAAATATGTTAAACAGACACTATTACAGGCTGCTTTCTTGCATGTACAATAAAGTGTTTGTTTTTTATCTTTGTAAGTTTTTTATTGGTATTTGTAAAATATTGATTTTCAATATCATCAGAGTCAAGAAGAGAAATCAATTCTAATTTTTTATTATTTTCAATCATTGATTTATCAATACAATCAAACAATATTTCACTCTCTTTGCCGGTTATTGATTGAAAAAGTTCAAATATGTTGAATATTGTTTTTTTATTCAGCACCATAAAGGCACCTTCCATTACAAATAGTGTTTTTCTGTTTCCTTTAAATGCTGTACTTAATAGTTTTTCTTTAATTGATTCATTATCAAAATCAATGGAGACAAGCGAAATATCAGGGTGGATATATATTTTTTGCTTTGCTAATTGTTTCAGTTTAATTGTCTGGGTTTTTTTTACATCAAGTTCAAATATTTTTGTTTTTGTATTGTCATTTAGAAATCTTAGTCCTCGGGAATCATACCCTGAACAAAAAATAACTATTTGTTCAAAATTATTATCAATTGCC
>JAGLLQ010000241.1 GCA_023140455.1 Desulfobacteraceae bacterium
TCAAGATTAACACGCCAGATAGTTCCTTGTTTCATACAAAATCCTCGGCATCAATTATTGTCATCTCGGTCAATCCGGTATCATTTTCATACTCTTGAGCCATCATATCGACAGCCTCTTGAATCTTTTTTGCTTTTTGCTGCGTCAGATAAGTTTTTAAGGCAAGCTTAATAATTTCAGATTTGGAGCTTTTGATCTCTTTTTTAAGATTATCAAGCGCAAGATTCATGCTGCGTGGCAAAGAAAATGTAATACGATCATAATCTTTTTGTGGTATCATGGTCATCCTCCTATAAAATAGACATCATAATAATACATCAAATTTTAATGCTTGTAAAATAATTATTTATAGGATTTTTAGATCAGGCATTTTAATTTCCCCCGATTTAAAAAAAATGGCTGCACAAAATTTCAACTATATTTTTTGCAGCGTTGCCATTGCCGTATTCTGCTATGGGGCGGCCTTTTTGTGCATGTTGAACAGCATGGACAATTTTATTCAGATCTGATCCCACAATTGAATTCCATCCAGCATCAACAGTCTCTGTCCACTCTGTCTCGTCACGCAGAGTTATGCATGGGACATTATGAAAATATGCTTCTTTTTGAACTCCTCCGGAATCTGTTATAATGGCCTTTGCATTTTTTTCCAGGGTAACCATATCAAGATAGGAAAGTGGTTGAGTGAGACAAAGGTTTTCTACTTTCTTTTTCAAACTTAATTTATCAATAATTTTTTCCGTTCTGGGATGTAACGGCAACACAACCGAAATCTTTTCATTTATAAAAAGTAAGGCGTCAAATATTGATTTCAATCGTTCAGGATTATCTGTATTTTCAGCCCTGTGGATAGTAGTTAGATAATATTGACGGGTTTTTATTTGCAATTCTTCCAGAATTTTACTTTTTGAATCTGAAATTTTTCCAAACAACAGGGCTGCATCATACATAACATCTCCGGTATGATACACACCACTGACAATCCCCTCTGTTTTTAAATTTTTAATACCAGTATGAGTGGGTGCAAACAGCAGATCAGATATATGATCTGTCAAAACACGATTTATCTCCTCTGGCATTTTCCGGTTAAATGAACGTAGACCAGCCTCGACATGGGCAACAGGAATATGTAATTTTGAGGCAGCCAAAGCACCTGCCAAGGTAGAGTTGGTATCACCATATACTAAAACATAATCCGGTTTTTCATTGAGAAGAATTTTTTCAATCTGCCCAAGCATTTTGCCTGTCATGGAACCGTGGTTTGCGGCATTAATACCAAGGTTATACTTTGGTTCAGGAATGCCAAGTTCCTGGAAAAAGATGGCTGACATATTCTGGTCAAAGTGTTGACCTGTATGCAGAAGAATCTCTGTTACTGATTTTTTAGAAAGCAACGAAGAAACAGTTGCAGCCTTGATAAATTGAGGTCTGGCACCGATAATGGTTACAATTTTCATAATATAGCATCAGTCTTTATTGTATAAACGGATGCAGTTCGCCTTTTTTAAGGTCTGGTGTGGCATTTCTTATTGTATAGACTGTTTCAATGCTTGACCGGGCTTCTTTTAATCCAAAACCATTACCTGCAAGAATACCCTGGTAACTTAATGTATGCAGATCTGTGAAAGCCGCCACTGAATTCTATCTCTTTTCCATCAACGGTTATTGATCTGTAAGTTCTCTGACCTGCTGCTTTGATATCATCCGGCAAAGTTTTTTCATCTACACTTAAAAACCATCTGACTCTTGCATTTTCAAGTTCAAGATATCCTACTGATTTCTTGGGCTCAAGCAAGTGAGTATAATTTTCCTGAACTTTGCCGAAAATCCAGGACAGCATATCGTAAAAATGGATTCCAATATTGGTTGCAATTCCGCCTGATTTTTATTGACTATTTGCAATTAATAGACAATTTTTTATATGCAAAATATCGTTTTCTTTCATTCCAGGCCAGAGAGGTAATGATATTATATTGTTATAAGCATCTTCTGCAACCGGAGAGAGCCCTTTTTTATATCCAAATTTTCGCTTATAAAATGGATGTAAATATACAGGCATATAATGGACATTCACTCCAATGCCATTATCCCGCATGGTTATAAATATTTTATCTCTATCGACAACCCGTACTACATAGAGATGATAAGCATGACTCACATTGTGCTTGAGTTTCAATGGGTTAACCGATTTGTTTTCAGTAAAAAAAATATCATAATCTTTTGCAATCTTTTGCCTGCGTGTTATCCATTTCGGCAATTTTTCAAGCTGGCTTATGCCCAGAGCACACTGAATGTCAGTAATTCGATAATTGTATCCAAGATCAACCATTTCTGAAAAGTATATTTCAGTTTTTCCCCTTTGCCTATAATTATTAATCATTCCATGATTTCTGAATCTTTGCATTCTTTGAGCATATTCTTCATTATCAGTAACAATCAAGCCGCCTTCTCCAGTAGTAATATGTTTAACAGGATGAAAGCTGAAAACAGTCATATCTGCCAAAGTACCTACTTTACGTCCTTTATGTTCAGCTCCGATTGCATGACAAGAATCTGCTACAAGGGCAAGATCATATTTATCGGCAAGAGTACGTAACTTATCCCATTCACAGGGTTGTCCTGCATAATCGACTCCAATGATAGCTTTGGTTTTAGAGTTAATTAAATCTTCGATCTTATCAGGATCAATGAGCAGAGTATCTGATTCAACATCTACAAATACCGGAGTAGCACCCATAAAGCAGACACAATTTGCAGTGGCGGCAAAGGTCATTGCCGGAACAATTATTTCATCACCATGGCCGATATTCAAAGCATTCATTGCACAGTGCAAAGCAGCAGTACCACTTGAGACTGCCACGCCGTATTTAGCACCTGTATAATTACAGATCGCTTGTTCAAACTTCTCAATTAAAGGACCCGTTGTCAGATAATCTGAACGAAGCGCTGAGCAAACTGCAGCTATATCATCTTCATCGATGCTTTGATGGCTATAAGAAATAAATTCTGGATTAGACTTCATGACATTTGATTATATTGTTTTATCTCATCAATATTTAAAAAATGAGAATTATTGCCTGAGTTATACTCAAATCCATGGTCAACAGGAAGACCTTCCTCAGTTATCATATTTTTTGCATAACCATTATCAGCTCTGCTATGAAACCTTATAGATGGCATAATTAAATAATGATCATTAAATTCAAGGGTAAGGTGTGAATCATCTTGTGGACACATGACTTCATGTAGTTTTTCTCCAGGTCTGATACCAATAATTTTATGTGGTAAATCAGGTGCCATGGCCAATGCCAAATCCACAATACGTACAGATGGAATTTTAGGAACAAAAAGTTCCCCACCCTTCATGCGCTCAAAATTCTTTAATACAAAGTCAACTCCCTGGCGTAAAGTAATCCAGAAACGAGTCATCTCTTTATGTGTAATAGGCAAATGATCTGTTCCTTGCTCTATCAATTTATTAAAAAACGGAACAACTGAACCACGAGATCCAACAACATTACCATAGCGGACTACTGAGAACCTTGTTTTTTTACCACCAGCAATATTATTACCTGCTATAAAAAGTTTATCAGAACAAAGTTTGGTCGCACCATAGAGATTAATAGGGTTGGCAGCTTTATCAGTAGATAAGGCGATAACCTTTTCAACGTTGTTGGATAGAGCAGCATAAACAACATTTTCTGCCCCGTTAATATTAGTTCGGATGCACTCTGTTGGATTATATTCAGCAGCCGGGACTTGTTTCAAGGCAGCTGCATGGATAACATAATCGACACCACGCATTGCCATGGTTAAACGCTCTTTATCCCTAACATCACCAATAAAATAGCGCATACAGCTCTGGTTGAACTCCTGCTGCATTTCAAACTGCTTTAATTCATCTCTGGAGAATACAACTATACGATGTGGATTATAGCGGTTAACAATGGTGCGTATATATTGTTTACCAAAAGAACCGGTGCCACCGGTAATTAATATTGATTGATTGTTTAGCATGTCCAACTCCTTAAAAAATCATTCAATTAACTCCCACCCCAGTGCAGTTCCCTTTTCCACATCTTGTTTGATCCTTTTTCCTAAGACCTCATCAAGATACTTGGGCTGTAGCCCATAACCCGGCCTGATAGAACGTACATTATATTTTGTGAAAATATCCTGGGCATTCATATCTTTTGTAATATATAATGAACGTCTAAATTTCATGGAGGCTTTTTCGTTTTCTGTGGATCCGTAAATAATCTGCCCTAATGCCTCCCAGGCACACATAGTCTCTTCAACTAAACTTTTCATTCCATCAGGCGCAAGTGAAAAGGCTGCATCTGTACCACCATCAGAGTTATTAAGGGTAAAATGCTTTTCAATCACAGTTGCACCAAGGGCAATGCTTGCTACAGAAACTCCAATCCCTGTGGTATGATCAGAAACGCCCACTTCACAATCAAAAATTTTACGCATGTGTGGTATTGTACTAATATTTGTATTTTCAGGAGTAGCTGGATAGGCACTTGTACATTTTAGCAGCACAATATCATTACAACCGTTTTCCCGAGCTGCTTTTACTGTCTCATCCAATTCTGAAATTGAAGCCATTCCAGTGGAAATGATCATGGGCCTGCCTGTGGAAGCAACTTTCCGAATTAAAGGAATATCAGTATTTTCAAATGATGCAATTTTATAACATGGAACATTCAAATCTTCTAAAAAATCTACTGCTGTATTATCAAAAGGAGTGCTGAACGCTATAAGACCAAGTTCTCTAGCCCGATCAAAAATTGGTTTATGCCACTCCCATGGAGTTTGTGCTTCTTTATAGAGATCATATAAAGAACGCCCTTTCCAGAGGCTGAATTTATCAGAAATATAAAATTCGTCTTTATCCAAATCAAGTGTCATAGTATCAGGAGTATAGGTCTGAAGTTTTATAGCATGTGCTCCGGCATTAGCTGCAGCTTCAACGATCTTTATTGCTCGGTCAAGCGATTGGTTATGATTTCCTGACATCTCTGCAATTATAAATGGTGGATGCTCACGAGAAATTTGTCTATTTGCTATAATCATATTAACACTGTTGCATAGTAATAAATCATCGTTTAAGCTCGAACCATACTTGATAATTCTCATTATTCACTTCTAAAAACCCAACTTTCTTAAATATTGTTTGAGAAGCAATATTTTCTGGTTTGACTTTACCTTGGAAAGTGATTGGCTGTTCCATATAGCCAACTATTTTTTGAATCCCCTCTCTAAGAATAGTTTCTCCAAATCCTAATCCACGATAGTCATGTTGTACCGAATAACCTATGCTGGCTGTATAATTATTTATCTCAAACCTGATCTGACCTATCGGAGTTCCTTTTTCATTTTCAGCAATGAAAATATAGCACTCAGAACCCTTAAGTTTAATTGCAAACCATTGAGTATGATCTTCCCATGAAATTGGGATAGAATTAAAAGATGCCTTTCGAACTTTGGGGTCATTAGCCCAATGCCATAAGAGTTCGCAATCTGATTGTTCTGCTTTTCTGAATTGAATCTTCTCAAGTTGCATTGCTCGCGCTATGCGTGAAGCACCTTTGCCGTCAACAAGATTAGATGCTGCTTTAGAATAATCAAAAAGCTGTATTTTAGAAGCCATCAGGCCGCGTAAATTTTCTGTAAGGGACTCGGGAGTTATATCTTGTGAAATGCCACAATTATAACCAGCATTTGCATTTTCTATTCCCTCGGCTATAATTGTTTGATTATCTGCCAATACCAAAATTAAACTTGGCAAACCCATGCAGCACCGCTCCCAGGTAGTTGTTCCCCCTGCTCCAATGGCAAGATCAGCCTTAGCCATATATTGAGCCATATTTTCCACATGTTCATGGCATGTAACATTAGGCATGTTATGACACTGATTTAGAATATCAGATCTATTTGGATTTGATGACCCGATTATCAAATCTATTTTTAAATCGGGCATACCCAATAATTCGATAGCCTTAAGAGCCTTACCTGTTTCATTACTTGAATCAACACCACCAAAAAAAACAAGGATGCATTGTACTATGCCGTTCCGTTGACGCTGATTTTGCCGTTCTTTTAAAAACTCAGGGCGTAAAATTGCATATTTTGGACCCAAAAACCTGCGGCAAATAAATGGGATAAGCTCATTGTAGTGTACATTTGAATTTGGATAGTAATTTTGATCAAGAAATATATCACAATCATGTTCACGGTCTGCAAGGTCATCAATAACCATGATTTTTTTTACATCCTGACCAAGTGAGTTTTCCCATCTATAATCCAGTGCATAACTGTCTACAATCAGCCAGTCAACTTGTTCGCCAGTGTTTTGCATGATTTTGGAAGTTTCTTTAGAATCCTGCTGCCATTGAACTCCAAGCCACTTAGCATACTCAATATCGTTTGGTTGAGATAAGAATTCTTCTTTGGGTGCTGGTAATAAATGAAGATAATGCCCTTGCCTATCAACAAGTTGACTAATATTACCTTTTAGATCACGGCAAATAAAATTAACATTATGACCCTGTTCCTTTAATGCATTTGCTAACGTCAAACAACGCCTAAGGTGTCCAGTGCCTATTGTAATAGAAGAGTCAACACGAATAAAAACATTCATTATTTTGGAGGTGTACAAAGAGTGTAAAGCCAGCTCCGCCTTGTCAGTTATAATAGAATTCTATCATAACTGATTGAAATTACTAATTTTTGTTCCACATACAACAAGCTAAGTCAGTATTTTTTTTAATACCTCTTTTAATTCAGGATCATTACAAAGCTCGGAATTACGTTCACTAATTTCATTTGTAAGATTTTCTATTTCTACTTTTATTTCATCATATTGCTGTACTTTATACTTTAAAAACTGAACAGTTAATCTTGTAATTTCTTCTATTCCTGTAGGAGTTAAGCGGTATAAATAAGCAGATTTATTGGGGTGCTTCTGAAATCTTTCAATCTTGATCATGCCTTTTTTAACAAGCTCTGTAAGGCAGTAGTTGACTTTGCCAAGACTGACCCCCATTTCCTGATTCATTTCACGCTGAGTCAGTTTATGGTCTTTTTCCATAATTTTTAAAAGTTTCAGCCTTATCTCTTTGTCGTATGCAGTGTTCATTGAATGAACTATATAGGTGATAATAGGATAAAAGTCAAGAAATTTTTTATTGAAAGATAGATAAAACAGGCTGAATCCTGCAAAACTAAATTGGAGGATTCAGCCTAAATGTTTTTTGGATTAACTTACAAAAACAACGATCACTTCAGCACGTCTTTCAAGAGCTTTTTGTGTTGACTCTCCGTTTGCTGTGAATCTATATTTTCCAGGGGAATTAATTTTAAATATAGATGGCTTTAAACCGTTTTTTACAAGCTCATGAACTACGTTTGCAGCTCTTATTGCGCCAAGCTCAAAATTTGAAGGATATTTTTTATTGTGGATAGGATCAATGTCAGCATAACCCTCCACCATAATTTGCACTTCATATGCTTTTAACAAATTTGCAAACCTTGAAAAGAAAGATTTATATTCTTTCGCAATTTCTGCGCTTCCAACGGGGAACAGGATTGGAAGAGTTGTTTTTAGCCTTAGACATGTTCCACTGTCAATCATCTCTATCCAGTCAATCAGTCCTGCCTGCTGAATTTCATTATAAAGTTGTTTTTTATCAATAAAAGTTTTGTCAGTAGCTCTCTGAATTTTCACTTTTGAAACTACTTTTTGGCGCTGTTTTATTTTTGGAGACTGGGTCTCTTCTTTAATCAAATCAGCATAGCGATCCAAAATGCTTTCAAGTCTTTTGGTCTCACTTGCAAGCTTTTCAAATTTTGCGTCATCTTGCTTTAATTCAGACCCGGTCTCTTTAACAACAGATTCTTGTGATTCTTTAATTGTACTTTCTTCAATAACTTCTTTCTGGATTGTTCTATTTTGTATACTATATTTCTCTTCATTCAACACACGCCTATTTATTTCACTAAGAAAAGATTCAACTAGTTGATAGTACCTATCCCTCTCCTTTTGTAATCGTCTAATATTATATTTTTTCTCTTTTATTGATGCGAAAAAACTATATGGAACTTTCCTTTCTGAGTCCTTTATCCGCTCCATATTAAGATAAAGCCATTCCATTTCGTCCATGATGCCTTTTATCTGTTCATTTATAATCTCTATTCGGCTCTTATAATCTCTAACTCTGTCATATAAATCTGCAGTTGTATGTAGATTACTGTTGAGTATTGTATTTGAATACTCAGTTGCCAATACAGATGAAGCAAAGGCTAAAAGGAATGAG
>JAGLLQ010000242.1 GCA_023140455.1 Desulfobacteraceae bacterium
AGTTTCAAAAATCAGTGACGCCCTTGCAAGTCTTGCTCTTGAAACAGAGCGAGTACAATATACAGAAATTGCCATTGATGAATATGATAAATTGCCTGAAATCTTGAATGCCTTTGCTGAAGAGATTGAAGAAATGGGTCCGAATCCATTCAAAGGCTTCTAAATTTAACTATATATTAAAGATATAGGAGGTATCAAAATATGGCTGAAACATATCTTGCCCAACCAGATCTTGACTTTATAAAACAAGTTAGGGAACTGGGCGGAGAATCTCTAAATAAGTGTTTCCAATGTGCAACTTGTACTATTGCGTGTCCTATTGCGCCAGAAGACAGCCCCTTCCCAAGAAAAGAAATGATAGCAGCATCCTGGGGCCTTAAAGATAAACTTATTACAAGTGGTGACATCTGGCTTTGTCATGAATGTGGTGATTGTTCTGACCTTTGCCCAAGAGATGCAAAACCAGGTGATGTACTATCTGCTATAAGATCAGTTGCAATAACAGAATATGCAAGACCAAAATTTCTTGCAAACGCTGTCAATAACCCTAAAGCACTGCCTTTTCTTATTGGAATCCCGGCAATATGGTTTGCAATTCTTGCTATCATAACCATGACTGCCGGTGATACAATGACAAAAATATTTCATGGTATTTTTGGAGATATTCTTGGGGGTCGTTTTCATTGGGCACCTGCCCATGAAGCAGGAGTAATTTCCCATGCAGATTTTTTCTCTACATGGTTTGTTGATTTAACATTTCTTCCAACTGCAGCCTTTGCAGCCATTGTCTTTGCACTTGGCTTAAAAGACTTTATTAGGAACATGCATGAGAATGCAATGAGAGAAGGGAAAACCAACATAAAGAAAATGGAAGTCGCTGGTTTTCTTAAAGCTCTTGGCAGAGTTATTATTCCTGTATTAAAGCATAATAAATTTAATGAATGTGAAGCAAATAAAGACAGATCCACACCACACATGATGGTGCTTTTCTCCTTTATCGGTCTTTTCATAGTAACTAATATTTTCTTTTTCACACTTTATGTTTTAAACAGCCATGCACCATATTCTCAGATTAACCCTGTAAAATGGCTTGCCAACATTAGTGCTGTTGCCCTGATTATTGGGGTAAGTCTTATGATTAGAAACAGACTAGCTAAAAAAGAAGATCAACCTACCTTTTACAAAGACTGGTATATTCTTGGATTAATCTTTGTTTTGGCAGTATCTGGAACTCTTGCTGAAGTAGTAAGATTAGCAGACTTTGCCGCTGGTGCATATTTCTTTTACTACATACACCTTATTGCAATACTCAATTTGTTTTTATTTTTGCCATTCTCAAAAATGGCACATTTTGTTTACAGACTTGTTGCAATGGCATATGCAGAATATAGTGGCAGGAAATACTAAAGACAAAATTGTTAATTAATCTTTGTTAATTTAAAATGGGGTTATATTTTATAATATAGCCCCATTTTTTTCTTGCAATTTTACATAATCCCTAATATAAGGGTTTATAGGCTTTTTTGAACAAGTCTATACTCTGTACAAAAGTGTTTTACAGGGTTTTTATCTTATTTTTTTAATTAGTTGGATTAAGGAGGAATTGTGGCGGTACAAGGAACTGTAAAATGGTTTAATGCAAAAAAAGGTTTTGGGTTTATTGAGCAGGAAGAAGGAGAAGATGTCTTTGTACATTACTCTGCAATTGAATCACCTGGGTTTAAAACACTTGAAGAGGGAGAAAAAGTAAATTTCGAAGTCGAAGAAAATGATAAAGGCCTTTCAGCAAAGAATGTAATGAAAGCCTAAGTCAAACAAAAACCAAATCAAAATAAAAACAGAGAATATGGAATAAAAAATAAATCAGGGGGTGGTGCTATGCTACCCCCTTTTTATTTTTCAATACCATTTCTTGCTTCAATCCCTTTTGAGTAGTAATGTGATATTTCTTGCATTTCTGTAACAAGATCGGCATGCTCTATCAGTGCTGGAGAGGCATTTCTTCCTGTCAAGACAATCTCCACACCAAAAGGTTTTGAGTTTAATACTTCTATGACTTCTCGTTCTGCGATAAGACCAAACCAGATAGTGACACATATTTCATCTAAGATCACAATCTGATATTCATTTTTTGCCAATATTTCTTTTATTCTTGCAAGTCCATTTCTTGCGAGCTCTTTATGCTTTTCATTCACTTCTTGCAGTGTTATACACTTTTCCCCGCCAAACTGTTCAACATCGATCTCTTTAATATTTTTTAAAGAGTTAAGTTCACCATAATGACTTCCTTTCATAAATTGTCCGATATATGTTTTGTAACCATGGCCTGCAGCGCGAAGAGCCAGGCCCAAAGCTGCTGTAGTCTTCCCCTTGCCTGCCCCTGTGTAAATATGAATATAACCTTTTTCCATGAATAAAAAATCCTAAAAATTTATTATAATTAAAGTTATTTTAACTTTGCTTAATTTATTGTATTATATTATGATGTTTACTTTTTCACAACTATTTAACTATTAATTATTAGGCAGGAGATTATTTTGACAAAAAGTATTGCCCTACTTCCTGGAGACGGCATAGGGCCGGAAGTTATGAAAGAGGCTGTAAAGGTCCTCAATACAATTTCGAAAAAATTCGATATTACGTTTGATTTTAAATATGCTGATGTTGGTGGCGCAGGAATTGATAATCACGGAATTGCTCTTCCAGAAGGAACTCTAAAACTTTGTGAAGAAAGTGACGCAATACTCTTTGGTTCAGTAGGTGGTCCAAAATGGGACAAGCTTTCCCCTGAACGACAACCAGAAAGAGGAGCTCTTCTTCCTTTAAGAAAACATTTCAATCTGTATTGCAACTTAAGACCTGCTAAAGTATTCAAAGAACTTGCTTCTGCCTCTCCACTCAAACCTGAAATTGTAAAAACCGGATTTGACATTCTCTGTGTAAGAGAACTGACTGGCGGGATATATTTTGGTGAACCTAAGGGCAGAGAAGGCAAAGGTCCGGAGGAAAAAGGTTTTGATACCATGGTTTACTCCCGCATGGAAATAGAACGTATTGCTAAATTAGCATTTGAAGCTGCTCAAAAAAGAAATAATATTGTAACTAGCGTAGACAAAGCAAATGTTTTAAATTCCATGGTACTCTGGCGGGAAGTTGTCTCAGAAGTTTCAAAAAATTACCCTGATGTAAAACTAAATCACATGTATGTTGATAATACAACAATGCAGCTCATAAGAGATCCGCATCAGTTTGATGTGCTCCTCTGCGGCAATATGTTTGGTGATATAATATCAGATGAATGTGCCATGATTACAGGCTCAATGGGTCTGCTCGCATCTGCAAGCCTTAATGAAGAAAAATTCGGGCTCTATGAGCCGGCAGGTGGCTCTGCCCCTGACATTGCAGGTAAAGGCATTGCTAATCCAATTGCACAGATACTTTCCGCTGCAATGATGCTTAAATATACTTTTAACATTATTGAAGCATCCAATGAAATTGAAAATGCAATCTCAAAAGTCTTCAAAAAAGGAATATATACAAAAGACTTAACTGAAGATCAATCAGGTGTCAGTACAGAAGAGATGGGAGATGCAATTGTAAAAGAACTTCTCTAAAAGAATAAGGAAAGAGAGCGATTCAGACATACTTTTTTTGGTTAGGTTTTTATCAAAGGATAAAAAGATGCCCTCTCAAAGCATGTCCAAATCGCTCCCAAACATTATTTGCAGTGAGCAGGAAAAAACGATAAAATTTTTAATAATGAAGAAACCTTATTTTAAATACGATCAGAAAGAAATAGAATATCTTAAAGGAAAAGATAAAAAATTAGCTGAAGTTATTGATAAAATAGGGATAATAAAGCGAGAAATTATCCCTGATCTGTTTTCTGCACTTATCAACTCTATTGTTGGCCAACAGATATCCACAAAAGCTCATAGAACAATCTATAAACGCATTAAAACCGGTTTAGGTGATGTTACGCCAGGTACTATAAGTGCCTGTTCTACTGATGAATTGCAGGGTTTTGGCCTGACTTTCAGGAAAGTGGGTTATATGCAGACTGCGGCTCATAAAGTGTTAAATGGGGAATTTGATATAGCCGCCCTATACAAAATGACTGATAAAGAAATATGTGTTGAGTTATCTAAACTAAACGGCGTAGGTTTATGGACTGCTGAAATGATAATGATATTTTCCATGCAACGCCCTAATATATTGAGTTACGGAGATTTGGCAATATTACGTGGATTGCGGATTATTTACCACCACAGGAAAATCAGCAAACTCAGATTTCAAAAATACTGGAAAAGGTATTCCCCGTATGCTTCCATTGCAAGCCTTTACTTATGGGCTGTTGCAGGCGGAGCGATTCCAGAAATGAAAGATAATGAATCTAAAAATTGAACAAAAAAAAAGAATAAGATCAAAAATCTTATCCTTTTTTTAATATTTATGGCGGGAGTGACGAGACTCGAAC
>JAGLLQ010000243.1 GCA_023140455.1 Desulfobacteraceae bacterium
GAAAACCGCAGGCTGGGACGGGCTCCTTATTAAAGGAAAAGCTTTATCTCCTTTATATCTGGATATCACAGAAAATGGCGTTGAATTTAAGGATGCTAAAAATATTTGGGGTAAGGAAATTCCTGATGCCCAGGCTGTACTTGATGTTAACAAAGCTAAATCAGTAGTTATTGGACCGGCAGGAGAAAATCTTGTAAGATATGCAAATATGGGTTCTGGCCATAGGTTTTTAGGCAGGGGCGGTATTGGAGCAGTTATGGGTTCCAAAAACCTTAAGGCTGTGAGAGCACAGGGTGGCTCCTATATGATAAAACCCTCTGATCCCAAAATGTTTAAAAAAGTTAAAGCCAGGGCAGCAAAGTACATTAAACAGAATGACATTACTGACAGATACCGGAATTTTGGTACCAGTGCCAATGTCCGCGATTGTCTTAAGGCTGGTATATTACCGGTCAATAATTTTAAGGATGGAAAGCATGAGCTGGGTATTCAGGTGTCTGGTGAATTTATGGCAGAAAAACATAATACGTCACATCACACCTGTAAACCATGCACAATTCGCTGTGGTCATAAGGGATCTTTTAAATCCGGAGATATGTCAGCCCCTGAATATGAAACCATTGGAATGATGGGCACCAGTCTTGGAATTTTTGATTTAGATACTATTGCTGAATTCAACCATATATGCGGCGGGCTTGGGCTTGATACCATATCTGCCGGTGGAACCCTGGCCTGGGTTATGGAGGCTGCATCAAAGGATTTGATTCAAAGTAATCTTAAGTTTGGATCACAAGAAGGGATAAAAGAGGCACTTTATGACATTGCAAATATGAAAGATTTTGGTGCGAAAATGGCATTGGGATCACGGGCTTTGTCCAAAGAGTTTGGTGGGCAGGCTTTTGCAATGCATGTCAAGGGGCTTGAAATGGCAGCCTATGATCCAAGAGGGTCTTTTGGACAGGGCCTTGCCTATGCTGTTGCCAACAGAGGCGGATGTCATCTTTCCTCTTACCTTGTGGCCCAGGAAGTCTATTTTGGTTTTTTAAAACCAGACTCCTGTTATGGTAAAGCTATATGGGTGAAATTTTTTGAGGACTTGGGCTGCTGTATCAATTCTTTGCAAGCATGTCAATTCACCATGTTTGCCTATCTTATGGAACCTCCTTTATCTAAATATACACCCGGTTTTATGCTGGGAATGCTGATGCAATACCTTCCCTCTTTGGCAGTTCCCCTTATTGATTTTTCACTTTATGCAGATCTGTGGAATAGTGTAACCAGCGTCCATCTTTCCAAAGGAGAATTTATAAAAGCAGGTGAACGCATCCATGTGCTTGAGCGTTATATGAATATCCGGGAGGGAAATAGTCATAAAGAGGATACATTGCCGGAAAGGCTCTTAAAGCAGGGGCGCAAGTCTGATAATGACAATAAAGTTGTACCTTTAGAGAAGATGCTTCCTGAATATTACAAAGCTCGAGGGTTTGATAAAGATGGTATCCCGTCAAAAAAAATGCTTAAGGAGCTTGGTATTATTTAATTTTTTGATCCTTTAATTATTTGCATCAAAGTTGCTACATGATTTTTCATTATATCAGCCTGTGCATCAAGTTCCTGTGCTGCACTTGCAGATTCTTCTGAAGTAGCAGCATTCTCCTGGGTTATTCTGTCTATTTCAGTCACAGCTGTATTTATCTGATCAATTCCTGTTTTTTGTTCCTTTGATGCAACAGCAATTTCTGAAACAAGAACCCCTGATTTTTCAGTAACGCTTACCACTTTTTTTAATGCATCACTTGTATTGTCAGCATTTTTTTTACTGTTTTCAACCTCAATAGCAGATCTTTCCAGAAGTTCAGCAGTTTCAGAAGCTGCTTTGGCAGCTCTTATTGAAAGGTTGCGAACTTCATCAGCAACCACTGCAAAGCCTGCTCCTGCCTCTCCTGCCCTTGCAGCCTCAACTGCTGCGTTTAATGCTAAAAGGTTAGTCTGGAATGCAATATCTTCAATTTTTTTAATTATGTTTCCTGTTTCATTACTGACATCTGCAACTTTTGCAATCGATATAATAAGATCAGACATGAATTTATCTGCTTTATTGACAATTTCATTTGTTTCCGTCATCAACAGGTTTGTCTCATCAGCATTTTCAGTATTTCTTGCTGTCATGGAGGTAGTTTCTTCTAAAGATGCTGAAATTTCTTCTGTGGATGCTGCCTGGGAAGAGGCTTTATCTGCAAGGGACTGGCTGGAGGCTGACATTGTGGCAGTATAGTCTCTGACCTGGTCTGTGCTTTGAGTCAATCCTTCTATTGCAAGATTAACCGGCTTAGTTATACTGCGCCTGACAAATATGTAAACACCTGTCACGGTAATGCCCATAAAAACAACAAAAAAGAGAATTAAAAAAATCTGGTTCTTAAGTTGAGCTTTTTTTTGTTCAGTATAGTCGCTTGTTACCCAGAGCAGCGATATCTGATTACCGCCCGGCTCTTTTATGGGTAGAAAATCAGATTGAAAATATTTTTCTTCAATTTTGTTTATCAATGTAGTGCCAATGATAAAGGTTTCTGGTAAATCCAAGCCGATTTTTTCATAAAGATTATTGTCTGTTGAGAATGAAAATTTTTTGGCAGCAGTGTTAAAAGATGCAACAGAGCATTTTGCAATATCACTGAGTTCACTGATCCATGCACCGGGCTCCAGAGCAATTTCAACAAAACCTAAAAGATTATCATCATCATCTGTAACAGACGTAACCCCGCAATATTCTACAGCAGAAATTACATTGGTGTTCTCACTTTTCCTGAAATAAAAAAAATATGTGAAATCTTTTGCACATTTATTAAAACCAGAGTGCAGGTTAGCCGGTAGTTTTTCAGGCCTTGGCAGCAGAGTCTCGTCTTTGTTTTGTAAAATTATTTTTAAATTTTTATCATATATATTAAACCGAATGAATTTTTTTTCTTTTAAAGAAAGAAATAATCCCTCCAATACCATTTTGGACGAAGGGTCATTTTGGTTTTCAAAAAATTGAGCTAATTCATCAACGTTGAACAGGCTTGTAAGTGTTTTATCCAAAATCCGGTTATGATGATCAATAACACCATCAAACACTCTGATATAACCATCATGGGAAACTCTATCGATCTGAGTTTTATAATATGCTGTATTTCTGGCATAGAAAAGAATTGTGGCAGTAAAAATAGATAGCATTGTAATAATAAAAATAGAAATTATTTTAATGCCCAATGATAAGGACTTCATTTTCCCCCCATCTCATGCGACTAAATTGTAAATCTGCTTAGTATTATAAATCTGTTCTTATAGTTCCTCGCTGCTTTTTTTGAATATGAAGTATTTATTGATTGATAACATCTCCTCTAAGATATTTGGAGATTTTTCTTTTTAATTTTGGAGTGTTTAAAATATATTTCTCCAGATTAGGATAGCCATCACGATACCAGACTATTTTAGTAAAATCCATACCATACTCACTAACCGACCTTAACGCGGCATTATAACTTCGATGACATTTTGGCCCCTGGCAGAAAAAGATAATAGTAACACTGTTTATATTCGCATCAATTTTTTTTATTTCAGCGATTAATCTCTCTTTGGACAGTGCATTAGCCTTATCTGAATCAGGAATTGCCTTACCCTTAAGATCACATACGATATGAACAGCACTTTTTATCGTACCTATCTTTAAAAACGAACCAGGCCTTGTATCTACCCATAGATATTTACCATTTTTATCTTTTAAAGCAGGCATTGCCTCTTCATTATCCCAAATAGCAATTCCGGATGGCAGCTCTTTTACTGATTTAGCAAGAAACTTTGCAGGGATTTTGCCCTTTGCAACCTCTTCACACTCAAGGCATGCGGCAAATGATGACTGGGCAAAGAAGAATAAAACAAAAACAAAGATTAAAGCTGTAACAAATTTAGAAAAACATTTATACATGGGTTCCTCCTTTGGGGAATATTAATTCGCTATAGTTTAAATTGGCTTGAAATCGTATTACTCTGAATCGAATGCAATATTATATTCGGTTTTATCTTTGCCTGTCAACACAAATCGTACAGACTTGTATTTTAAGTTAAAATTGTTTAACTTATTTATGATTTGGTTTATGGTTTGGCAATTTTGTGTACAAGCTTTCGGGACAAAGGTGTACGAAATCTAAAACTGATTGAATAATTATTAAAAAGATGGTCATCAAGACTTACAATCCATCCTTTTTTAGTCTCAATGGGTTTGTTTTTGTCACCCTTTGGAGTCAGTTTAATAACAGCCTTGCATCCTAACAACGAACGGGCATATTCTTTTGTGGATGATTTTATCCTAAAGCAGGCTCCGCCACGGGATAAATCGTCGAGAATTCCAAAAAATGGCTGTTCACTGGGTTCGCCATCAGTCCCTATGAGGTTCGCTGTTATATTGCCTTCAACAGGAAATCTTTGATATTTGCGTCGTTCTATAGCTTGCTTTTCAATGATGTCAGCTGAATTTATTCTTACCAGGTTTTTACATAACTCTAGTAACTTTGAGTCAAAACCTGATAAATTTTTTATTATATTGGAAAGAGATTTCTGAGTAATATAGCTAAGGTTGACTCTGGAGCTTGTAATAACAGATGTTGTAGCAGTAGAAATAAAGAAAAAGGTGGATAAACCACAGGCTTCTCCCGGTGAGATTTTCTTTAAAAAAACCTCACTTGCTTTTGATTTACATATGGTTTTCAGCGTTCCTCTATTGATAAAAAACAGCTTGTCATTAAATTTGCCCTGTTGAATAATAAATTTACCAGGCTTAAGATTGATAGTTTTAAGGCTGTAATAAAATTCTGTTGCCTCTTCAGTTGAAAATTCTTTATATAGTTTTCTCCAGGCATTTTTATGGTTTGGGTCAATGGCTCTGGATTTTTTTTCCTCTAAAATTTCTCCTAAATTGATGATTTGAGTTAAAGCCATTGGATTTAGCTCAATAATGGTTTGTCTGAGGCTGTCTGCTTTTGCGAAATCATTATTATCTGCAGCTTCAACCACCAGCTCAGAAAGAAGTGCTGTTGCTTCTTGTTTTTGGCCTTTGTCAACAAGTTCAAATGCCAGTTTTTCTTTTTCTTTAAAATTCATTTACAGCCTTCATAGAAAGTACACTGATAGTCTAATTTAGGGGAAAAATGACCTGTTGTCAATAGAGATTAAAGTATATTTCGGCAGTTAAAAGTATTCTGTAACCTTTATGTAACTTGCATATGTTATGAGTCAAAAGTTTAGTTTAAGGTTTATTTTTGCTCAACAGCAAAAATGTTACATAAAATTTTAAAGAAAGGAGTAAAACTATGCAGGTTACACGACGGAAGTTTATTAAGATTTCCGGAGC
>JAGLLQ010000244.1 GCA_023140455.1 Desulfobacteraceae bacterium
TGGCTCATATTTGCAAGAAATTCGCTTTTCGATTTAGCGCTTGCTTCAGCAGCATTTTTAGCGATCTTCAATGCTTCTTCAGAGCGTTTCCTATCAATGGCTATAGCCACCTGGTCTGAAACTGCCGAGAGTATTTCTAAATCTTTATGATCAAAAAGATCAGGGTCAGTATAGCTTTGTGCAGCCATATATCCAATAACTTCATTGTCTACTTTTAAAGGTACGCCAATCCAGGTTTTGGGCAAAGTTCCAATATTATGTTTAGCTTTTTCTTTTAAATCTTTTTCTGTTAAGAATATCGGGCTGCCTGATTTTATAATTCCTCCACCAATTGAGGAACCATCATCTAATATCACAGACGTTCCATGCAAGTCATCAAACTGATCAATGAAATATTCAAAGCTTAGAGTGTTGTTTTTTTTGTTATACAACCCGATAATAAAATTTGTCAGATCAATAATTTTGCTAAGAAATGTATGGATAGACTTATATAATTCGTCAAGGTTTCTGGTAGTATTGACAGCATTTGATATGGCAAATAAAACTTTCTTTATCTCTTCGCTTTCTTTTTTTGCATCTTCTGACTGTTTTCGGGTAATTGCCGTGGCCACCTGGTCAGAGATTGATGTAAGTATGTCAGCATCTTTTTGGTTGTAAAGTTCAGGGTCAGAATAACTCTGGACTACTATAACTCCTATAGCCTTATTTTTGGTTTTAAGAGGCACGCCTAGCCATTGTTCAGGAGGGATCGCTTCAGTTATTCGTGCTCCTATTTTTTTTGCCCGCTCAAGGATTTCAACTCCTGTAATAAAAAAGGGTTTTGCAAGGTTTATAACCTCTGATGCGATTATGCCTGATGAGCTTACATTCTGTATTTCATTGTAACTGTCGCCGGTTGCATCCACATAGTAAGGGTAAGACATAATATCTTTTTTAGAATTATAAATACCAATAGCAAAATTTGTTACATCAATAACTTCTGCTAAAATTTTATGTATTGATTTGAAAAGATCATCCAGGTTCAAGGTCGTATTGACAGCATTTGAGATTTTAAAAAGAGTTCTGGTCAGTTTCTCGCTGTTTTTCAATTCCTCCTGGGCGTACTTTCTGTCAATGGCCATAGCAATCTGATCTGAAACAGCCATAAGTATTTCAATATCCTTCTCGCTATAAAGTTCAGGATTAGAATAACTTTGGACAACAATAACTCCAATAACTTTTTGTTTTAATCTTAAAGGGATACCAAGCCACTGCTCTGCAACCATTCCAACGATATCGGCTCCAATTTTTTTTGCCCGCTTTAGAGCCTCGTTTTTATTAATAATAAAGGGGGCTGCAAGGTTGATTACCTCTGAAGCAATAATGCCTGATTTACTGACATTTTTGATTTCTGAAAAGTCATTATCAATTTCATCCTTATAGTATGGATAGGTAATTGTATCTTTTTTATGATCATAAACACCAATCATGAAATTTGTTACATCAATAATACTCCCTAAAGTTTTATGAATTGATTTGTATAATTCATCAAGGTTTTCAGTTGTATTTACAGCATTAGAAATAGAAAATAATACTTTATTAATAGTTTTACTTTCAGTCTCAGCATCTTGTGCCCGTTTACGTTCAATTGCCAGAGCCACCTGGTCAGATACTGAATTAAATATTTCGAGGTCTTTTTTATTATAGAGCGCTGGGTCAGAATAACTCTGAGCAACAATAACCCCAATAACCTCTTTTTTGACTTTTAATGGACTTCCCATCCATACACAAGGAGGTGTCCCCACAACATCTTTCTTAATTTTTTTCATATGGGCAATTAAATAGTCTTTATTAAATAAAAGGGGCTTACCAGATTGAATGATCCATGCAGTGCTTGAAGGAGTCTCAGGATCGCTGACATTTTGAATCAATGGGACAGTATCTTCATCATCTTTTTCATCGATAAAATATGGAAATGCCAAACAATCTTTCTTCTTGTCATACAAGGCAATATAAAAATTGGACAGATCCATAATTTTGTTTAGAGTCTTATGGATAGATTTATATAAATCATCAAGATTATCTGTTGTATTTACAGCGTTGGAAATTTTAAAAAGAGCTGTTGTGATTTTTCCACTGTTTTTGAATTCCAGTTCAGATTGCAATATTTGTTCATTCCTTGTTTTTGTTTTGACAGCCTTGTAAATATTTAAGATACTTTTTCAAAATAATCCTTTAAATGGCCAACTTTATTTTTTAATATTTTAAATGCTGTAAGACTATTGCTAAAATCCTTTGATTCAGCTATTTTTTCAAGCTCATGTGCTGCTGCCGAAAGGCTGCTTGCAGTTAAATTCGCAGCCCCTCCTTTTATTGCATGGGCTTCTTTTTTTAATATTTCTGAATTTTCTGAAACTATGGCATGCCCCATTTCTATTAACTGTTTTTTTACAGTATTCAGGAATTCATCAATAACTTCATTTAAAAATTCTTTGTCATTATCAAATTCGTCCAAAGCTTTTTTATAGTCCATTGGTATAGTATCTAATGCCCTTTTAGTTTGAGGCAGCCAGTTTTTTATCATTAAAAGAAATTTTTCTTTTCTGATGGGTTTGGTGATAAAATCATCCATATCTGCCTTAAGACATTTTTCTTTATATCCTTCAAAAGCATGGGCAGTCATTGCAATTATCGGGATATGGCTGGGTACATTATTCACAGAGTCATTAACTTTTATTTCTGAAAGTTTTGCCTCATAGTCACGGATGAGAAGTGTTGCTGTATAACCATCCATCACAGGCATTTGAATATCCATTAATATTAAATCAAAATGCTTCTTTTTAAACAAAGCAACTGCAATTTTGCCGTTTTCAGCCAAAGTAACGTGGTGACCGCTCTGGGATAGATGTTTCATGGCTACCTTCTGGTTTGTAGGATAATCTTCTACAAGCAGTATTCTAGTGCTGTTACTTTGTTCTTCAGCAATAGTATGTCTGGTTATGAGTCTATTGTCTTCTTTCAACTCAGAATGAGATTGATCTAATGCTTTGCTGATGGCTATTTTTAGTTCATCGCGTTTCACAGGCTTGAGCAAATAGGCATCTATACCTATATCCTTGCATTTATTTCCATCTCCAAGGCTTCCGGCTGAAGCCATTATAATTTTAGGAAGATCAATAAATTCTTTTTTATTCCTGATTTCTGTGGCGAGCTGAAACCCATCAATGGTAGCCGTTTTCAGGTCAATTAAAACTACATCAATGCGCTTGTTCTTATAATTGCCTTGTTCGAGGATTGTAAAAACTTCTTCTTTATTGCCTGCCATAATCGGTATTGTTTTAAATGATTTAAGATATTCCATAAATACATACCGGTTGGTTTTGTTATCACCTACAACTAAAATCCTTACCTCGTTCAAGTCTCTTTCTTTTCTTCTTTTCTTTTCTTTTCTTTTGTTTTTCCAGTTTAACAGTAAACCAGAAAGTTGATCCTTTGCCTAATTCACTTTCCAGGCCGATTTGCCCACCCATAAGTTCGGCAAGTTGTTTAGATATGGTTGTACCAAGCCCGGTGCCGCCATACTCTCTGGTCGTTGAACCATCAGCCTGGCTAAAGCCTTCAAAGATTTCCTTTTGTTTATCAATTGCTATTCCTATCCCGGTATCTTTTATAAGGAAGCGGAGTTCCACACTTGATTTGTCACTATTAACTATTTCACCTTTTACAAATATTTCACCTGCATGTGTAAATTTTATTGCATTGCTGGTTAAATTAATTAGAATCTGTCTCAGGCGCCCCGGGTCACCGATCAACTCAACAGGTATATCCGGCGCAAAGAAACAAACAAATTCTACTTGTTCGTCATTGATGTTGATTGCGAGAGAAGAGCATGCTTGCTCAAAAGTGTTCCTTAAGTTGAAAGGAATTTTCTCAAGAGCTAATTTGCCTGCCTCTATTTTAGAAAAATCAAGAATTTGATTAACAATGCCCAATAATGAGTTTGCTTCAGTATCTATTGTTTTTATTATTGATTGTAAATTATCATCCAGCTCGTTCCCAAGCGCTATTTCAGCCATACCCATTATACCGTTTATTGGTGTTCTTATCTCATGACTCATATTTGCCAGAAATTCACCCTTTGATTTGGCAGCAGCTTCTGCCACAACTTTTGCTTTTGTTAATTCTCTGGTTCTGTCTTTAACTTTTTTTTCAAGGTTTTCTCTGTGCTCTAAGATAATCTCCTGGGATCGTTTTCGGTCAATAGCCAGTGCAATTTGATCTGAAACAGCTGTAAAAAGGCCTACATCTTCATGGGTAAAATAATTAGGATCTGAATAATGCTGTACTGCTATGACTCCTGTTACTTTGCCTCTGATAATTAAAGGGACACCAAGCCATACCAATGATTTAGTTCCTGATAATTTGTTTGCTTTATGTCTTTGGGTAAGATCCTGTTGATTCAGGAATAAAGCTTTTTTGCTCTTGACAATATCAATTGTAATGGAACGGTTATTTTCATCATATTTATCAGGTATTGTCGGGTCATAAGAATCATATTCATCAATATACAAAGGGAAAAACATTTGTTTTTCTTCATCATCAACAATACAGATATAAAAATTAGGAAGAGTTTTCAATTGATTTAGTGAGTCATAAATAGACTTATACAATTCGTCCAGATTCTCAGTGGTGTTAACAGCGTTGGAGATGGCAAATAAAACCTTATTCAGTTTTTCACTTTTTTTCTGGGCATCCTCTGCCCGTTTACGTTCAATAGCAAGCGCTACCTGATCTGAAACAGCTATTAGCAAATCCATATCTTTTTTATCATAGATATTCGGGTCATTATAACTTTGTATGACAATGGCTCCAATGATGTCTTCTTTTGTTTTTAAAGGTACTCCAAGCCACAGTTCAGCAGGTGTGCCTGTAACTTTCAGATTCATTTTAACTGCCCGTTCAGTCATCTCTTGTTTTGTGAAAAAAAGAGGTTTACCCTTCAGAATCACTTCACTTGTCAAAGAGCTTGATTCACTGGCAGAGTAAATTTCATGACCGGCAGCATCAACTGTATCTACATCGTACGGGAATGATAAAATGTCTTTTTTTCTGTCATAGGTGGCAATAAAAAAGTTGGTTACATCAATAATATGCTCCAGAGATTTATGAATTGATTTATATAAATCTTTAAGATTGTCTGTGGTGTTCACAGCATTGGAGATAGAAAATAATGCTTTGTTAATAGCTTTATTCTCAAGTTCAGCATCCTGTGCACGTTTACGTGCAATGGCAAGTGCTACCTGGTCAGAGACTGAACTGAATATGGCTAAATCTTTTTTACTATACAGGTCCGGGTCTGTGTAGCTTTGGGTTGCCATGTATCCAATAACTTCATTATTAGCTTTTAAAGGAACGCCCATCCATGTTTTTGCCCACGTTCCCACAGCTTTTATTTTTTTATTTTTTTTGGTCAATGCGTCTTTGGTAAGAAATACTGATTTGCCTGAGCGTATTACCTCTCCCCCGACAGACCCTTCTCTTATGCCCATTGACTGACCCTGGGAATCATCAAATTGATCAATATAGTATGCAAATAAAATTGTATCATCCTTTTTATTATGCAGACCAATGATAAAATTTGTAAGGTCAATTATTTTCCCCAGAGATTTATGAATTGATTTATATAATTCATAAAGATCGCTGGTAGTATTTACAGCATTGGATATGGCAAATAAAACTTTATTGATCTCTTCGCTTTTCTTTTGAGCATCTTCTGATTGTTTTTTTGTAATTGCTGTAGCTACCTGGTTTGAAATTGCCATTAAGATGTCAGCATCTTTCTTATTATAAAGTTCAGGGTTTGAATAGCTCTGGACAACAATTACACCAATAACTTCTTTATTAATAGTAAGAGGAACACCCAGCCATTGTTCTGGAACCGAGCCCATTGGTTTGCGCCCCATTTTTCTTTTTTTTGTAATAACATCATTTTTAGAGAGAAGAAGCGAATGCTTCAGATTGATAACTTCAGCTGCAAAAATACCCGAGGAGCTTATATCTTTTATTTCATGATAGACATCATTGGTTTCGTCAACATAATAGGGATACGAGATAATATCTTTATTACTATCGTATATACCTATGGCAAGATTTGTTACATCAATGATATTTGCCAAAGCCTTATGAATTGATTTGAAAAGGTCATCAAGGTTAAATGTTGTATTTACGGCATTGGAAATTCTAAAAAGAGTTTTAGTAAGTTTTTCACTCTGCTTAAGTTCTTTTTGAGAATTGCGAAGTGTCTCAAGATCTGTCCTGTCCCGCAGCATAACCAATACTTCCCGTACATTGCCTTCAGGTGTTTGTATTGGCATGGCAGTCATGAAAATATTGGTTTGATTAATCCCTGAGCCCATACGGAATTGAAAGTTTGTTACTCTGGATGAATTAAATACATATTCTATGGGCCCGGGATCAGGGAAAGTTTTACCAAACCTGCCAAGCAGATTTTTGTATCCCATATTATTAATATCGTATAATCCTTCTTTCTCCATCCATTCTTTAACTATTCTGTTATTCCATTTTATTTTCATATCAATGCCAACAATTAAAAACCCAACTTCAGTGTTGTTAAAAATTGCGGATAAGGTTGGGTTGTCTTTTTCAAAAAGGCGAATTTGTTTTTCTCTGGTTTGGGCAAGTTTATCCATCTCTTTAATTTTTTGTTGCAGCGACTTTGAATTCAGCGATTTTTTTTCAGGGCTTTCATTTTTTTTATCCATTACTCAGCTTGGGTTGATTAACAACTTTAGAATTAATTTTTTTGCGGGATAAAAAAATCATTTATTATAATATCATATATTATGTACCCATGTACACTTTTTTGATCAGTGCAAAAATATATAACAGAGAGAACAGTATGATGGAATTTTTTCAGATGTTTTTACTAACCAAAGATAATGAACATGACCTGCAGGCAGTGGTGGCATTGATGGGCGCAGCTATTAGCTACCTGGTATTGAGATCAAAGCATATTGATCTGTATACAGGGATTGATCTTTTGTCTGATCAGGGATGGCAACGCCTGGAAAATGCTGTAGGGGCGATTATTCGAGGAATGTTGGGCAACAATAAGGATAATTAAAAAGAGCAATTTTTTTTGCTATAAATAGTCACCGATTGGTGACAACCATAAAAGGAGAAGCAGTATGAAAAGAAGAGAGTTTATTACAAAAAGTATGGCAACAGGGACCTGGATATTAGGCGGAGGTTTATTGGCTTCTTCATGTAAAAAAGGAAATCTACGATCTGAATTAATGCATCCACAAATGGATTCTTCAATTAACTTCGATCATATCCATTATATGAATCAGGAAACATATAAGATTCTATATTATGCATCACTTGCTCCAAGTGGTCATAACAGTCAGCCATGGTCGGTCAGACTTTTAAGTGCAACCGAATGGATAATTGAGTCTGACATGGAACGCAGACTTTCTGTTGTTGATTCTAACAATCGCGAAGTTATGCTTTCCATGGGGGCTTTT
>JAGLLQ010000245.1 GCA_023140455.1 Desulfobacteraceae bacterium
ATTTTCACTCTCTATTTCATTTAAGTAAGGAACATTCTGTGTTGACACATGAGTATGAATAGCAGAACGTCCAACTACAAGGCGGAATTTACCGTCTTCAGGCAGAGGAATCGGTTCATATTTCGGGAAAGATTCAAATCCGGCATCTTCCAGAAGTGATGATTTAAATTCAATCTTTTTTGACGGGGTTTTAAATGGAATATTATCTCTGTCCCAGAAAATCTGGTCAGGACCATAGGCAACAAACCCTTTCTTTTCAAAATCTTCCATTGTAAAGCCAGTGCCTTCAAGCTGCCACTCGACCAGGTCTTCCATAGTTTCATATGGGAAGTAGTCACCAATACCAAGTTTTTCACCAAGTTTTTTCAAAATTATAGCCCCATCCAGAGTATCGTATCTAGGTTCCACTGCTTTTTTTCTCAAAAACATCTGGGGTTTGAGACCATTCATCTGCTGGATACAATCGGTTCTTTCAAGATAGGTGGATTCCGGCAGGATCACATCTGAATACCAGGCAATGTCTGAATAGTTGATATCAATGGTTACAAGAAGATCAAGTTTATCCAATGCTCTTTTTGTCTGGTTTGTATCAGGAATCGACATTAGTGGGTCAAGACGATAGGCAATCAGTGCTTTAATAGGATAAGGGTCTTCATTTAAGATCGCATAGGGCAGGATTTGTCCAACCCCATGACTGGCATCAGGAAGTGGGAAGTCTTTAGTGCCGACTTTATCAAATCTTGGCACATCAATTTTTGGGAAATCCTGGCTGACAAGCTTTCTGGCTGCTTTTCCTCCAACTTCTCCCGGTCCCTTTTTAAAGAATATGCCGCCTTTTGCTTCCACACTGCCCATAAGGGCATTAAGCATCAGTATGGATCTTCTCATATATATTTCATTAGTATGATTTGCCCCTCTGTATCCATAATGGAAAATTATAGAGGGTTTATCTTTGCTGACTTCTCTTGCAAGGCTGATAATTTCGTCTGCTGAAATTCCGGTCTCTTTTTCCGCCCATTCAGGTGTATATGTTTCAACAAAATCCTGAAGTTCACTCAATCCATGAACCCATTTATCAACAAATTCTGCATCATAAAGCCTTTCCTTTAAAATTACATGTATCAGAGCATAATTTAAAGCAAGGTCGGTTCCCGGTCTGATCATCCAGTACCGGTGGGCTTTTGAAGCCGTAATGTTTACCCTTGGATCAATGTAAGTAACCTTTGCACCATTTTCCATTGCTTTCATAAGGGTGTTAACTTCCTTTACAGCCAGAGATTCAAAAATGTTTCTGCCGTAGAGAACAATGTGTTTGGTATTCCCATAATTAATTCCTATTTGACCATCAGTATATCCGAACAAAGAACGACAGGCAGTATTGACCGAGCCTTTGCAAAGTGCATCATGGGTAAAATGGTTTGGAGATTTTATTGCTTTTAAAAAGGTTTTACTCACATGGGTTGCAAGTTGGGCTCTTTCACAGAGTGCAACACTGTGTCCCCCATTTTTATCAATGATTTCCTTTAGCTGGGTTCCGACATAATCAATTGCCTCCTCCCATGAAGCCTTTCTCCAGTTTCCAGAGCCCCGTTCGCCAACTCTGATAAGTGGTGATTGCAGTCTTTGATCATCGTAAAGCAAGGATATTCCGGCTGACCCTCTTGGGCAGAGACTGCCATCTATACCTGCGACATGTTGATTTCCTTCTATCCAGTCTACATGCCCGTCCTTAACCTTAACCTTAATAGGACATCTGACAGAACACATGAAACATAAACTGAAAACATCTTTATTCATAATTTATTGCCTCCTTTAGCAACTTATATTTCTTCGCAATTCCGCACATCTACTTAGCCATAAGTGTGCCATTTGAATTATTTATTAAAAAAATCCTTAATTTTTTAAGGTAACTATCTAAAATTACACATATTTTTTTTGTCAGAGCGAATATTTAAATTTATCCTCAATTGTTTTCATTATTTTTTATCCTGATCTTTTCAAAGAACGGAAACCCTATAATTCAGAGGATATTATTAGTTTTCAGCGATAAGGTGATATAAAAACTTTGCGCAATAAAAATACTGCACTGCATTTTTTTTATTGCGGTTGCGACGTTGCTGGAGGTGAAAAGGCATTTCTTTATCCTTCTGAATAAGGTTTTACCTGCCTCATATCTTTTGCGAATATTTCAGTATACCATATTTTAAGCAGATTACAACATAAACAAAAGGGCATCTGAATATTTGCCTATAAGCCAATCTTAAACCAACACATAACATGTTTTGATACATTGGCATAACCCATGTCTAAGTCCGGTTATCTTTTCCTCCACCGCTTAAACATTTTTTAAAAGACAAAAAAATAATAAGCGAATGCTTCGGAAAAGGTAACCGAACTCTGGCACTATTCAGTCAGGCAATTTAACAGTTTGTATAATAATTCAGTAATAAATTTTAATGGCGCTGAATATTCTGCTGATATCAATGCTTATCAAGCGGTGAAAAGAAAGGTAATCAGATTCAGGCATGGGTTATGTCAATATAATAAAGCATGTAGTTGTTTCGATGTTGTTACCGGCGAGTATTCAGAGGTCATTTAAACAGGAGTCATATTATTTATAATTTTATGTAAACAACCGATTACGATATTACTTGTTGAGTGCTATCTTGACATTGTAAATATTACAATATATTGTATTAAAAGAGTGGTTATTCTCAAATTATATATATAAATATTTGGTGGCTTTAATTCTACGAGTTAAATTTTGGTAAAATCGTAAAGAGTTGTAACATATTCATATGTTATCTCATGCAGTGTGAAAATATGAGGTTGAGCAATAAGGGATAGGTTATGATTAAAAAAAGTATCATCCTATTTTTTTTGACACTTTTATTTTATGTTGAGATTTTTGGGGTTTCGTGGGCAAAGAATGATCAGGTTAAAATCGGTGTGCTTGCAAAAAGAGGCCCTGAGATTTGTCTGAAAAAATGGGGTCCCACAGCTGAGTACCTGTCGAATAAAATACCGGGAAAGATATTTGTTATTGTACCCATCTCCTTTGAAGAAATATACACTTTTGTTGAAAACGGGAAAGTTGATTTTATCCTTGCCAACTCTTCATTCTACGTGGAGTTGGAGCACTGGTACGGCGCAAATAGGATCGCAACATTAAAAAATATGCGTATCGAAGGCGCTTATACTGAATTTGCTGGTGTAATTTTCTGTAAGGCAAACCGGGCAGACCTTTTGCAATTGACAGATATTGAAGGGAAATCGTTCATGGCTGTTAAGGAGACCTCCTTTGGGGGGTGGCGGATGGCCTGGAGGGAGTTTAAAGCGCTTGGGCTTGATCCGTACCAGAATTTTAAATCACTTAGCTTCGGGGGTACCCATGACGCTGTTGTCTATGCGGTGAGAGACGGTATTGTTGATGCCGGAACCGTGAGAACTGATACACTTGAACGGATGCAGGCTGAAGGGAAAATTAATATTAAAGACCTATGCGTGATTCATCAACATGGCGGAAAAAAGGTAACCTTGCCTTTTCTCCATTCAACACGGGCATATCCGGAATGGCCAATGGCGAGAGTCAGGCATACCTCTGATGCGCTTGCTCAAAAGGTGGCCATCGCTCTTCTTGAAATGCCGGCGGAATCCGATGCTGCAAAAGCCGGACAATGTGCCGGCTGGACAATTCCTTTAAATTATCAATCAGTGCATGAGTGCTTAAAAGAATTAAAAATTGGCCCTTACAAGGACCTTGGGAAAATAACTCTTTCAGATGTTATTCGTAATTATTGGCATTGGCTTCTGGGCTTTCTGACTTTGTTTTTTGTCATGACAGGATTCACAGCAGTGATTCTTAAATTAAACAGAAATATAAATATATCCCGTCGGAAACTGGAGTCAGAAGTTGAGGAACGAAAAAAAGCGGAAAAGGCAGTAAAGGAAAATGAAAAGCGTATAAGGACAATGCTGGATACGGTAAACGCCGGCATTCTGGTAATAGACCCCGAAACCCGTATGATTGTGGAAGTCAACCCTGCTGCAGTGGAAATGATTGGTTCTTCCCGGACAGATATTGTGGGAAAGCAGTGTCATAAACACATTTGTCAGTCAGAAGCTGGTCAATGTCCTATCATGGATTTGGGTCAGACCATTGATAATTCAGAACGTCTTTTACTGAAAGCAGACGGCAGTCAGTTATTGATCCTGAAAACTGTGGCGCCTGTTATATTATCCGGAAAAAAATATTTGCTTGAAAGCTTTGTGGATATTACTGAACGTAAGCGGATAGAGAACGCGCTTCAGGAAGCTAAAGATAGCGCTGAGGCAGCCAACCTTGCCAAAAGCGAATTTTTAGCTAATATGAGCCATGAACTGCGTACTCCCTTAAATGCAATTTTAGGCTTTAGTCATCTTATGTGGCGTGATTCTACTATTTCCGAAAGCCTTAAAGAAAACCTGCAGATTATCAACCGCAGTGGCGAGCATTTGCTGCATCTGATCAACGATGTACTGGATATGTCCAAAATTGAGGCCGGGCGTATGCCCTTGAGTCGGGAAAACTTTGACCTCCATCGAGCTCTTATTGTTATTGAAGAGATGATTCGCTCAATGGCCGGAGGCAAAGGATTGCAATTAATCATAAACCGCTCAATTGATCTCCCTCAATATATTCGGACTGACAAGTCCAAACTGCACCAGGTGCTGCTTAATCTTTTGGGCAATGCTGTTAAATTTACTGTGCAGGGTTCTGTGACTTTGAGCATTCGTTGTCTGCCATATGTTGTCAGTAATGATACAAAAGAACAAACAATTGATTCTAAACAACTGACATTGCATTTTGAAATACATGACACTGGTCCGGGTATTTCTCCGGAAGGGATTGAACAAATATTTGATCCCTTTGCACAGGAACGAAGTAGCAAGATGCCCAGTGAAGGTACAGGACTGGGTTTGGCTATCAGTCGCGAGTTTGTTCAGATGATGGGCGGCGATATCAATGTCAAAAGTGATATGGGAAAAGGTTCTGTTTTTTCGTTTAATATCCAGGTAGAATCAGGGGATAAAGTTGAAATTGAAGTTGAAGAGCATACCCACCAAGTGATCGGTTTAGAGCCGAATCAGCCAGACTACTATATTCTGGTGGTTGAGGACAATTTGGAAAACCGTACATTGATGTGCAGTTTGCTCAGATCGGTTGGCTTTGAGGTTCAGGAGGCAGTCAATGGGCAGGAGGCTATTGAACAATATGAAAAGAGGCAGCCGGATTTCATTTGGATGGATATACGAATGCCAGTAATGGATGGATATGAAGCTACGCAAGCGATAAGGAATTTCGAAAACACAAAATTAAAAGCTAAAACCCCGATAGTCGCTTTGACTGCGCATGCTTTTGAAAAAGAAAGGGAGGTTATCCTGGCAGCAGGCTGCGACGATTTTGTTCGGAAACCTTTTCAGGAAGTCCAAATTTTTAACACTATGGCCAAGCATATAGGGGCCCGATATATCTATGAAGAAGGTGAAAAGGAATTTATCAAGGAGACATTGACTTCTGAGGATCTGGCACAACTCCCGGATGATTTGCTCAAAGAACTGAAACGGGCCATACTAAATCTTGATATGGAATTGATTCAGCTCAGTATAGAACATGTCCACGAGGTGAATGCCTCCCTGGCTGAAGGGCTTACCGATTTAACAAGAGATTTTCAATACGATAAGATACTGGCTCTGATTTGAGATTTGAAATATGGATTGTAAGTGGGATTGCCCCATGAGCATATAATTATGTAACAGAAAGAGGACAGGCATGAACAGCAATGAAAGTCACTCGAATAATGAGGACAGAACAAAAGGAGATATCCTGATT
>JAGLLQ010000246.1 GCA_023140455.1 Desulfobacteraceae bacterium
CGGAAGTAATTTTGCAGGCCTTGCCATGCCTTTTGCTTTGGATAAAATCAATGGAAAAGATATTGATATTATTGCTGTGGAACCGGCTTCCTGTCCTACTTTGACAAGAGGGCCCTTTGCCTATGATTTCGGAGACACTGTCCAGATGACCCCGCTTTTTCCCATGCATACCCTTGGACACAATTTTGTACCGGCTCCTATTCATGCAGGAGGACTGAGATACCATGGGATGGCTCCCATTGTGAGCCAGATGGTATTAGACGGTATTGTACGGGCTGAATCTATTCAGCAGATGGAAACTTTTAAGGCAGGAATAACTTTTGCCCGATCAGAAGGATATATCAGTGCGCCTGAATGTAACCACGCTGTTGCCCTGGTAATAAAGGAAGCTCTGAAAGCAAAAGAAGAAGGCAGGCAAAAAACTATTCTGTTTAACTGGAGCGGACACGGTCTTGTGGACCTTGCAGCCTATGAAAATTATTTCAGAGGCCTTCTGTCTGATCATGAACTGCCACAGGAACAGATTGATGCTGCATTAAAAGATATTGACCCCTTACCAAAACCAAAACAGGCAACTTAGGAAGAATGGAAAATCAAATGAATCAAAAGACTAACGCTCTTTCAACCGATCCCCCATCTGATGACCTTGGCATAAGGTGCCCAAGGCTCGGGCACCAGATCAATTTTTCTTATTGCAGTTCTGAAAACAGTGGACTTCCATGCTTTAAGACCCTTGACTGCTGGTATCATCATTTTGATGTTCACAACTTTCTAAAAGATAAATTATCTGAAAAAGAGTTTGAAAAAGCCTTTTTGAACAAGGGAAAACCAAAAGTATTCTCTTTGCTTGATTTGATTGAACAGGCCAAAGAAAGAAAAGAGAAACAGGATTGATCTATTTAAAAGAGGCAAACATTCATCAGGAAAAATTTCCTGTGCTGGATTTCTATCCATTCAACCTTAAATTGTTTCAAAAGACTGATACTATAACTTTTGATAAAGATATCACTCTTTTCATCGGTGAGAATGGAACAGGTAAGTCAACTCTCCTTAAAGCTCTTGCTTATAAATGCGGCATTCATATCTGGCAGAGCGAGTTTAATATAAGGTGTGAAAATAATCCCCATGAAGAAGATTTGTATAAATCCATTAGTGTAAAATGGAAAAACGGATCTGTGTCTGGTTCATTTTTCGGATCGCAGATCTTTTCCCATTTTGCAAGAAATCTTGAAGAATGGGCAATGAATGATTCTGAAATGTTAAATTATTTTGGAGGTAAATCTCTTATAACTCAATCCCACGGTCAGTCTCTAATGTCTTATTTTCAATCAAGATATAATATTAAAGGACTCTACTTCTTAGATGAGCCAGAAACAGCTTTGTCTCCATCATCTCTGGTTGAACTTTTAAACCTTTTGATTAAAATAAATAAACAAGGACATGCCCAGTTCATAATTGCGACCCATTCTCCCTTTTTAATGGCCTTACCTGAATCTAAAATTCTTACTTTTGACAATACAACTATCCAGCCTATAGAATATAAAGATACAGATTATTATAAACTTTATAAGAATTTTATGAATAACCCTGAGAAGTTTATAAAAGCTTAAACCTGTTTGATGGAGCCTAAAATGAATCATCTTCCTGACACGACTTTAAATACAGTCAGTGTGCCGGATGATTTACAACCTATTTTTTTAAATGCCCAGAAATATGTTAAGAACTATTTTTCCATCATGCAAAGGGATGCTGCAAAAGGGGTGATAAAATTTTCTGATGAACGGTATATCCTGATCAGAGCCTCATCCATGTCAAAAGAATTCTTTGATATGATGACACTTTTGTATAAGGATAGAGGGGAAAAAGAGGCAAGAACTCTTTCATTTAATTTTCTTTTTGATATTGCCCATTCAATTGGCAAGGCAGATGCAAAAAATTTTTTTTCAAAAATGAAGGTGAATGACCCCATTGAAAAGCTTGCAGCAGGGCCTGTTCATTTTGCTCATACCGGCTGGGCTTCTGTAATAATACATCCAATGTCAAACCCGGTACCGGATGAAAATTTTTATCTGATTTACGATCATCCTTATTCATTTGAGGCACAGGCCTGGTTGGAAAAAGAAGAAAAAAGTGATTTTCCGGTTTGTGTTATGAATTCCGGTTATTCATCGGGCTGGTGTGAAGAAAGCTTTGGTGTTCCCCTTGTAGCTGTGGAAATCGAATGTCAGGCAAAAGGGGACAGGCATTGCCGGTTTATCATGGCACATCCTTCCAAGATAAAGGATTATATCAATAAATATGCAAAAAAAGCATATATCAAATACGAACATTACAAAAAAATTGATGTTCCTGAGTTTTTTAAAAGGAAACGCCTTGAAGATGAGCTTAAAACTCATAAGGTTCACCTTGAGAAACTTGTCCAAAAACGAACAGATAAACTGACACAGACTAACCGACAGCTTGAGGAAGCCAACATTGCTTTAAAAGTTGTGTTAAAACAAATGGAACAAAAAGAGAAGACCGATAAAGAAAATTTTTTGATCAACATCAAACAATCCATTATTCCCTATCTTAATCAGCTCTCTGAAGCGAATGTTAGTAAAGGGCAGCAAGTACTTATAGACAGAATTGAAAAGAATATTGATCAGATAACCTCACCTTTAATTTCAAAGCTTTCATCCAGATACCTGAACCTCACTCCAATGGAAATCAAGGTTGCAACCCTTGTAAAAGACGGAGCCGTAAACAAGGAGATTGCACAAGTCCTGAATGTCTCTTTAAATACGATCACTTCGCACCGATATAAAATCAGGACAAAGTTAGGACTCAAAAATAAAAATATCAATTTGCGCTCTTATCTGCTATCACTTGAAGAGTAGTAATTGTTGAATGGTGGTTTTTTATCACTATTTTATCACTAATTTTACAGTCTTGACCATCACTTTTTATTGTTCATATAAAAAATGAACACTGTTTTTTTATTGATCTTAATTAATAAAGGAGGACTATTATGAAAGTACTTGTCAGCGACCCCCTCTCCGACATAGGCATTGAAATTTTTCAAAACTCACCTGATATTGAAGTAGATGTCAAAACTGATTTAAGCCCTTCTGAGCTTGAAGAGATCATTGGTGATTACCACGGTCTTTCCATTCGCAGTAAAACCAAAGTCACCAAGGATCTTATTGCCAAAGCAAAGAATCTTAAGGTTGTTGGCAGGGCTGGTATCGGGCTTGATAATGTAGATATCCCTGCAGCTACCGAGGCAGGGATTGCTGTTATGAACACTCCTTTTGGCAATACGATTACAACTGCTGAACATGCAATTGCCATGATGATGGCCCTTACCCGTAATATACCAAGGGCAACAGCAACCATGACAGATGGAAAATGGGAGAAAAAAAATCTTAAAGGCCGTGAAATATTCAATAAGACGTTGGGACTTGTGGGTATAGGTAACATTGGTAGTATTGTGGCAGATAGAGCCATGGGATTGAGAATGAAAGTCATAGCATGTGATCCATATCAGGATGATAGAATTTTTGAAACACTTGGAATTGAACTTGTCAGTTTTGATGAGATATTAGCCAAGTCTGATTATATCTCTATACATACCCCAAAAAATGATGAGACCACCCATCTGTTTAATAAAAAGACATTGTCAATGATGAAAAAGGGGGCTATGCTAATCAACTGCGCAAGAGGTGGAATAGTACATGAAGACGATCTTTATGAGGCATTAAAATCTAACCATCTTGGTGGTGCTGCCCTTGATGTTTTTGAAACTGAACCTCCTGGAATACTAAACCTCATGGAGTTGGACAACTTTATCTGTTCTTCCCATCTTGGTGCTTCCACCCACGAGGCTCAAGATAATGTGGCAAGGGATGTTGCAACTCAGATCGTTGGATATCTGTTAGATGGCGATGCTCCAAATATTGTTAATCCAAGTAATGAGTGTACTTAAAATAAAAAGTTGAAGAAGTGATATTTTTTATTAAATCTCAATAAAAGGAGGAGTTATGAAAGCCAAAAAGTATGTATTATCAGAACAAGATATGCCTAGAAAATGGTACAACATCGTGGCTGATATGCCAAATGGCATAGAACCCCCTCTTCATCCTGGTACGGGACAGCCCTGCGGACCCGAAGACCTCGCTCCGATTTTTCCCATGAACCTGATTGAACAGGAAGTGAG
>JAGLLQ010000247.1 GCA_023140455.1 Desulfobacteraceae bacterium
AGGACTGTTTTTAAGAACAACAATGTAGACAACTGCGCGCGTGTCTGACACGCTCCTACTGTGGCCGGTCTGGCCACCAGCCTCGGAGCAGGTGCTGCTACCAATTCACTGGCGCAGATGCCGGAGCTCGACACTTTGTTCCTCTTCGGCTCCAATCCGACAGAGGCCCATCCCATTATCGGGTATTATCTGAAAAAGGCATTGCGTAATGGGGCAAAACTTGTTGTCGGCGACCCGAGGCAGACCTGGATGGCAAGAAGGGCAGACGTATGGCTGAACCTCCGTCCGGGGACGAACAAGGCGATCATGAACGGGCTTGTTTATGCAATTCTGAAAAACGGCTGGGAGAATAAGGAGTTCATAGCAAAGAGGACCGAGGATTTTAAGGAACTCAAAAAGCATATTAAAAAATACGATTTAAAGACAGTAGAGAAGATTACCGGTGTAGCAAAAGAAAAAATTGTCGAGGCAGCCCGCCTTTATTCACATGCAGACAAGGCTATGATTGTATACGGACTGGGTGTGACCGAACACCGTACCGGGACTGAAAACGCGATGGCAATCGCGAACCTTGCCCTGGTCTGCGGCCATATAGGAAGGCCTTCAACGGGCATCATGGCATTACGTGGGCAGAACAATGTCCAGGGCGCCTCTGATCTCGGGCCTGCTCCAAATATACTCCCGGGATATCAGTCAGTTCTCATGCAGGATGTGCGGGAAAAATTTGAGAGGGCCTGGGGAGTGCCCATTTCCGCAAAGGTAGGACTGAAGTCAGTTGAGATGCTGGACCAGGCATGCGAAGGACAATTTAAAGGTCTATATATAATGGGAGAAGACCCTGCTCAAACTGACCCGAACTCCCATGAGGTAAGAAGGGCCCTGAAGGCCCTTGACTTCCTTGTGGTCCAGGAGATCTTTCATACGGAGACCACAAAATATGCTGATGTCATATTACCCGGTGCCAGCTTTGCTGAAAAAAACGGCACATTCACAAATACAGAAAGACGTGTACAACTTATCAGAAAGGCCATTGCACCGATAGGAGAATCCAAACCCGATGACTGGATTGTATGTGAAATAGCCAAAAGAATGGGAGCAAAGAATTTTGAGCATAGACAGGCAGAAGAAATTATGCAGGAGATAGCCTCCCTGACCCCGCAATATGGCGGCATTTCACATGAACGACTGGAGAGAGAAAGCCTTCAATGGCCTTGTCCTGACAAACATCATCCAGGCACAACATTTCTTCATCGTGGAAAATTCCCCACTGCAAACGGAAAAGGTAAATTCGTACCATTGAAATACAGACCATCTGCCGAACTGCCTGATGAAGCATATCCCTTCATATTAACTACCGGAAGGAGTCTTTATCATTTTCATACCTCTACTATGACAAGAAAAGTTGAAGGGTTGAATGTGTTAAGACATCATGAACGTGTCGAAATAAACCCTGTAGATGCTGAAAGGCTTGGTATTAAAACAGGAACAAAGGTCACAGTTACTTCAAGAAGAGGTCAGGTTGAGGCACATGCATTTGTAACAGATTTGTGTCCGGACGGGGTTATAAATATGACGTTCCATTTTGCAGAGTGTCCTACAAATGTATTGACAAATTGCGCTGTAGATCCAGTGGCAAAAACACCTGAAACAAAAGTATGTGCAGTGGCTGTGGAAAAAAAATAATAAATAGAAAAGGAGGCGATTATGGACGAAAAAAAAATACTGCTGCCGTACAATTTTACGGAAAGTGATAAAAAGGGATTAGATTTTATCATCAGCAATTATGCAGAGGCTGAAAATGTGAGTGTCACAGTTTTCCATTTATACCAACCAATCCCTGAATTGGTTTTGAGCAGAAATTCCGTGATGGATAGAATGTCCAGCAGCATACACTATCTGAAAACACGGTCAGTAGAACAGGAGAATAAATTAATAGCAATCAAACAACGTTTGCTGAACAGCGGTTTTAAAAACAATCAGGTAAGCTCTCTTTATCTGCCTAAAACCGGGGATGTATTTCAGGAGATCAGAATGCTTGTCCGGGATAAAGGGTATAATACGATTGTGCTCAATCGCACTGGTGGTGTAAAAGCCTTTTTCAAGGCCAGTGTATTCAGCAAAGTAGTGACCTCAATAAAAGATATCTGCGTCATAATGCTTACCTGAGGTCAATCTTTTTTCAGGTTTTTTACAGAAAATACAAATAACCTTATTATACGAGGAGGAAATATATGAGCACTGAAAATAAAATTGATATGGAGATATTTAAGGTCGTGAAAAATGCCATATCACAGTCAGAAGACATAGAGGATATGGGTAATGTTCTGGTTCAGCTTTTAACAGGCACACTGGACATCAAAGGATGTACCCTGTTTATCGCAGATCCAAGGAAAAAAGAACTGGAAATTTTAACTACGTTTGGATTGAGTATGGAGTACATAGATAAAGGAAATATCTCATCTGAAAAAAGTATAACAGCTATATACAGCCAGACACCTATTGTCATTAACGATACGTCAAACACTGATCTTCTGCAATATCCTGAAGCAGCCCAAAAAGAAGGGATCAAAGCTATTGTATCACTTCCGGTTGTCTTTTCGGGAAAAATCATCGGTGCTATTCGCCTCTACAGCGGCGAGCCGTGGGAAATATCTGAACAGGATCTTGAAACCCTGATGCTCTTTGCAGACCATGTTGGAATGGCAATGATGTATACAAGGCTTTTAAATGTCTATACCACAATCAGAGATACAGTCATGGATGTCAATGAAGTGTGGGGGACTGATTGGACGTAAGTATGTTAATCAAAGCAAGACTGTGATATTAAACCGGTTAAGTCGGAATAAACTTTACGCATATATTAAGGAGCATGTAATGGATATTTGGGTAGATGCGGATGCATGCCCTGTTGTAATTAAAGAACTTTTATATAAAATAGCTAAACGCACAAACACGTTAGTGACCCTGGTTGCTAACAAATCTCTTAAAATACCCAAATCTAACTTTATCAAACTTCTTATAGTTACCCCCGGCTTTGATGTAGCAGATAATGAGATAGTCAAACAAATGAAAGCCAATGATTTAGTCATCACAGCTGATATCCCCCTGGCAGCAGACGTAGTTGCCAAAAACGGCTTGGCTCTAAATCCCCGCGGAGAGCTTTACACAAAAGATAATATTAAATCCCGCCTCTATGTAAGGGACTTAATGGACACCCTCAGATCAAGTGGAATAGAAACCAAAGGGCCTTCTCCCATGAATCAAAAAGACAAACATTTATTTGCCAATACTATTGACAAACTGCTGATAAACCAGACAAAAAAATAAACTGATGGAGATAGAGAATATGGAAAAACCTGTATTGTTCGAAATTAAAAATGAAACAGCTATTATTACTTTAAACCGCCCGGAAAAGCGTAACGCTATTAATCAAGAACTTCTAATCCATCTTTATAATTATCTTGAAGAGGTTGCAGCCAATGATAAAATACGAGCAGCCATAATCACAGGAAAAGGCAAATCATTCTGTGCCGGACTTGATCTTTCCATAATTAAAACAGAAAACCTTTTTGATCCCCGCAAAGATGGAAAAGACCTGCCAGATCTATTTGAAGCTTGTAAAAAACCCATAATAGGTGCTGTCAATGGTCATGCCATAACAGGAGGCTTTGAAATAGCCCTGAACTGTGATTTCCTTATTGCTTCAGAACGAGCTTCATTTGCCGATACCCATGCAAAAGTAGGGATTCATCCCGGATGGGGCATGACCCAGCTTTTACAGCAGGCTGTTGGTCAGCGCATGGCCAAACAGCTTTCCTTTACCTGCCAGTTTGTTACTGCTGAAAAAGCCTTGCAATACAATCTTGTTAATGAAGTAGTCCCCCATGAAGAACTCATATCCCGCGCTGAAAAGATCGCACAAGAAATCTGCGCCACAAATCAAAACACACTCAAAATTGTAAAAAACCTTATAGAGTATAAAAACCGTGGAACATCACAACAAGCCTTAGCAAACGAACGTAAAGGATTTAAAAAGTTCGTGGAAAAATCCTTATTGCCTTGACAAAAAATAACCCCCTTCCTATAGTCGCTAAAGATAGAAGAGAATCGTTTTTTGAGAAAAAGTAATAAACAACAATATTCTCTTAAATTTAAAGCGGTTACAATCATTATCCATGCAACCGACCAGGCGGAGCTATTACTTAAAAATCAAGAGGGCTTTTAGATTCTTTAATTGTTCTTGACCTGACAGTATGGGTATAAATCATTGTAGTTCTGACATCACTATGTCCTAAAAGCTCCTGAATAGTCCGAATGTCATAGTTAGCCGCCAGCAAATGACTTGCAAAACTATGCCGGAATGTATGTGCAGTTGCACGTTTAGTAAGTTGCGACCTTTTAACAGCAGATTTAATAGCTTTCTGGACATGGGTAATATGCAAATTAGAACGCCTGTATTCTTTTTTCTCAGGCACGTACGTCAATTCTTTAGAAGGGAAAAGCCATTGCCAATGAAACTCTTTACCGGCATTTTTATACTTTCTTTCTATGGCATTAAACATAA
>JAGLLQ010000248.1 GCA_023140455.1 Desulfobacteraceae bacterium
GTTTTTATTAACTATGATTGCATATCATGTAATATTGAATGATATAAAGAAACTATGTAATTACTTGTTATGCAATCTAAAGCAGTCATTTAGGTCAATGTTTAAATATTTTAAATTCAATTATTTGTGCATCACTATTTGCGCCGTCTTATATGGCGTTTCGTTTATATGTCCAGCTTACTTAGAAAGTCCTTTAGATTTATTTGGAGAAGGCGATAAGCGTGTGTTTTTTTATGGCTACGAGTGTTTCATAGTCGCCATTGAAATGCTCTCAAGACATGAAAATTTAGGAGAGTTTGCTCTTGCTCTTGGCCTTAATCTTTGTAACTTTTTATTCATTATTAACATAGTAATCATTCTATTTTTTCGTTCAAAATTGCGTCTCATAATTCATTCCCAGATACTTGCAATAATATCAGCCATCAGTTGGTTTTTTATGTACGGCGGACCAGAAACCCCATCTGATTTCCTTGTTGGCTACTGGCTTTGGTATGTTTCAATTTTTTTACTTTATCCTGTAGGCCTGTATTTTGAAAAGCTTTCTAATATGGGTCAAACTGAAACGACAGCATAAACAAAAGCCTGAGGGAATATATTACTTAACTGATCGTTGCATTATTTCCAGCAACGATTCAAATTGGGCTATTATCTGCTGCTGCTGAGGATCATTACTGTTATTTGATGACTTCATACAACTAATAACTTCCTGGTAAAGTTTTATCATCACTTTGGTATCACCCCTTTGGAGAGCCTTTGACAGATCTCGCTCGAAAGATTCCATATCGCATTTAGCCTCTTCCTCCTCGCTGGGATAGTGGGGATCTTCCTCTACGCTGGCATCTTCCTCCTCTGGAGGTTTGGGGGTTCCTATAAATTTACCATAAACAGTTTTTTCTGGCTGCACAATACCGTTATTATCAGTCCAGACATACTTGTATGTGAATGAAAATTCCATTGGTCCAGAGTCATCATCACACCTGATACCATAATTTGGACCTGTATGAAATACATAATCGACAGCTCTAGTGGATCCAGCACTTATATAAGGAATGGATCTCTTAAAAACATATGAATTGCCGATAAATGATCTGAAATCTTGCCAGTTATCCCAACGGGTTGCATCAATTTTACCTTTGTGGGGAGATAGCGTTTCAAGTTGTTTCATAAAATATATTCCGCCAAAACGGTTACGATACTTAAGCGTTTTAGATTGGGCATAAAACCCGTTCTTTAAAGGAGAAGATTTTACTTTTTTACAATTCTGTAATTCAACTGATGTTAGATTCACCTTATGCCCAGTCTGATTCACCAATACCAAATCAACAGCTTCATCCCAATTATCAACCATACTAAAAATTCGTATGATTTCCCATGAAACTCCGTCTTTTGCTCCTCCTCTGGCTAAAAACTTCCCAGCCACCCCTGATTCTATATATTCACCTTTTAAGGGCTGAGGACCTTGTTTATGTGTATATTTAGAAATAGCAATAATATCGTCTACAACCTTTTTAGGATACCCTGCATTAATCAATCTTGATATGTCATTTTGTGTAAAATTGTAATTATAACGCACGCTAAATATCGCTTTGGAATCGGCGTCCTCAAATTGTCTAAATCCAATCATTCTTTTTATAATTTTTTCTTTGGAATCATTTATTTGGTTTGCATGATTGATAGCAGGAAATAACATAATAAATAGGAGTGAGAACAGAAAAAATCGTATTAAGTTGAGAATCTTTTGTTTGCTCATAACGGATATCCCTTTTAAGTTTAAGTGCATCATTACAGTTATTTGCAATGAAATATTTATGTCGATTCTACTAAATATAGCTAAATTTAAAGGCAATTTATAAAAATGATATTCCCTCCATATTCAGACACTCAATTAAGTCACTTTTTACATTAATTGGAAGTGTTTTTGATGTCAATGGTTATTATCCCTGTACTGATTCTCTGGTGGTTTAAATTCTAAAAGATGCCCTATGTATCTGTAAGTTTTCTTTTGTTTACATCTCCATACCTATTGTTTTCAATGCTTCTTGTATCTCGAGAAATGTTGTGCTTTCATACTTAAATCCTGAAACACCAAAGAAGTTAGTCATATAGTTTGCAAGGAACTCCTGACCTTCTGCCATACATGATTTAAGACCATTAATATATGCCATCAATTGGGTGTCATCCAGAATTTTTATACCATGGAAATAGTAACAGATCCTTGCTTTTAAATAAAATATTTGCAACAATATATCCGGTTTTTGATCTGGCTTTAAAAATTATTTTTATAAACCAACCGCCCTATGAAACTTAAAAAGGATGTGTATGAAAAAAACGGAAAAAAGAAATGCCTCTTCTTATTGTAACTATAATGATACATTTATCTCCTATGACCAGAATCGCCAACCCAATGGCTTGAGGGAACTTTTACACATTTTTGAAGAAACCCCGGTACCTTTTGAAGACCAAGTAATTCTGGAAGGTGGGTTTGGTACAGGTGCATACATAGATCA
>JAGLLQ010000249.1 GCA_023140455.1 Desulfobacteraceae bacterium
AAAATGTTCATTTGCAGATAGGGAATATTCTTGATCTTTCTTTTTCTGATGATTTTTTCGATGCCTACATGGTTAACCAGGTGCTGCACCATCTTGATACAGAACCGTCCTATCCAAATCTGACCCTTTTTTTAAAAGAGAGCAGACGTGTCATTAAACCAGGCGGTGTACTGACCATCAACTCATGCACACAGGAACAACTAAATCCGAATTCCGGTGTATATTGGAACTATAAATACATCGAAAAAGCAGCCCTTGCACTGCAGGCAAGATATATTCCTGTCCCAATGCTTTTATCCAGGCTTGGGGAGTTAGGATTTACAGATATTAAAACAACCATACCATCTGGAAAATTATTTCAGGAACAATATTATCGTGATCCCCGGTTGTCCTTGGATACTGATTTCCAAAAGGCCGATTCAATCTACTGCTTTTTATCGGCAGAGGAAATCGTCGAAACAAATGCCTTGATTCGTTCAAGTATAGATGACGGATCAGTATATCAACATATGGAGCAAGCTGAAAAACAGGCTGAAAAAATTGGAGAAGCCGTCATTGTATCAGCCCGAACACCTTTGTAATCAATAATTACCGGGGGGAGGCCAATATGAGAATACAAACAACAACCATTGGTGCTGGCCAAAGCCTACTGTTAGAGAAACATGAAAATGACGATTAACCCAACTCAAGGATAATTATCCCTATTCAGAGTATTCTAAGCCCTGAATCTTTCATGATACCAACAGTAACCGAAACAGAAGTTTTGAAAAAAATTAGTTCTGATTCATGCAAGTATTGTTGAGTTTCTACAATGCTGAAAAATTAAAGAATATCAGGTGATTTTTGTAATAGTAATTGAATTGAATCTTTCCATGATATATAGGTGATAGATGGAGATTTTCTATCTATCAATAATGTTATAAGGCGGAGGAACATTCGTGGACCTAATTAAGACACCAATAGGAAATGTCGAAGAGGCGAGTTTTATTGCGCCAATCTGTATTTACTTGATTGACCTCTTCGCTTACGTGATTGCTATATCCATCATTATTTATCTTTCGGGATTCTATTTTTTGATGCAAAACCAGCCTGGTGCGACAGCTGGTGCCGTATCAATGCTACTGGCCGCCCTAATGTTTGCACTTGCATTTTTATGCCATCGAGAAAAGATTCCAAGTGTAGGATATTGGGCTATGGGAGTTCGCCGGTTCGAATACGGCAAGCTATCCGAATACTCGGGTAGGGGATTCCTGTATGTTAAAGAGGGCCAAAAACCAAGTACGCTAATTAAGCGCGTTTTGATTTTGCTAATGGTTATTGGAGTCTCAATAAGTGTGTTATCAAATCTAATAGATTTAGTTTAAAACATGCCTTTCCCTAACTTAAGTATTATTACTCTAAGCAAAAGATTTTAGTGAATCTCCAGATGTTAAAATACCAATTGTATTGTTGATAGTCTTAATGAGAGAGCAGCTTTATTTTGTTACTATCACCAGAGAAAGAATCAGGAATTATCAGTTAATTTTTTGGAATTACTTGCGTGTCACTAATATTAGTGATATTTGTAATATATAATATCCTCTATAAACACCGCGGAGGTGTGTCTGAGTTAATTGCGCTTGTTAACACTATTTTTTTCGACAACCATAATATAAGTACCACCGCTGCCATCTTCAATAAACGTTACTATTAAAGGGAACTCACTTTTACAACCTGTAACTATCCACTCTTCCACACCAGAAACGTGACCATAATTTCCGGTAAGAGGCTCAGATTTAATTACCCTTGTATCAATATTTTCTATCGAATCACAGCCTTTTTTCATAACTATCCTATAGACTGGTAGGAGTGTATCTTTTTTTAACACAGTATCCGCACAAGATTCTCCGGTATAACTGATCGCAATCTTGTCTTTTTTTACGGGTACTGACTGACAACCTGCTATAAACATTGAAATTAAAACTGACACTGCAATTATAAGAGAAGTTAACCTCATAACTCTCCTTTACTGGATGCTAATAAGTTAATATCCGGATCCGCATGCCTTTAAAACCCACATGATATGTGAATCAACTAATTTATTCCTAATTCAAAATTAATTAAATGTCAATCTCCTCAATCCTTCTGGGATGCTGATCAGGAATTGTGTAATGCCGTTGCAGGAGGATAAAGAAGAGCGGTCAAATATTTTACAGCAGTCCGCCATTTTGGTGAGACATCATTTTTTGACAGTCATTTGCAGTATGTTTGATAATTTAAGTGAAAATATGTATAATGGGAGCAATATTGCTCCCATGGTTTTATCGTCTAAGATGATTGCCTATACAGGGATTTAAAAAATTGATCCCGTCCCGAACGATGTGCGCTACCAGGCTGCGCTACGCCCCGATTAAGCGATTGTTAAAAAATATTACCTTTTATTATAGTTGCTTCTCTTTCAGGTCCTACTGAAACAATTTTGATTTCAACTTCAGAAAGTTCTTCAAGTCGTTTTAAATAAGTTATTGTTTTTTCGGGTAGATCATTAAAATTTTTAATATTTGAGGTATCTTCCTTCCAGCCTGGGAAAGTTTCAAAAACAGGTGTACATTTTTCAAGGATTGAAAGACTTGGAGGAAAATGTGTTATTGATTCTCCATTATACTCATAGCTTGTGCATAGTTTAATCTCATCAAGTTCATCTAAAACATCAAGTTTTGTTATGACTAATCCAGTAAGGGTGTTTAGTCTGGCTGCATTTCTTACCATGACCATATCAAACCAGCCGCACCTTCTTTTCCTTCCTGTTGTGGCACCAAATTCTGCGCCTTTTTTCTGGATACTGTCTCCAATGTTATCAAAAAGTTCAGTAGGGAAGGGTCCTTGTCCTACTCGTGTTGTATATGCTTTTACAATACCAAGTATTTCATTTAAAGCTTTTGGTCCGACTCCAGAACCGCATGCAGCATTACCGGAAACAGTGTTTGAAGAGGTTACAAAGGGGTATGTCCCATGTTCAATATCAAGATGAGTGCCCTGGGCTCCTTCAAAAAGTACTTTTTTACCTTGCTTTATTCCATTGTTGAGCAGGACTGAAACATCAGCAATATATGGGATAAGTCTATCTTTGATTCCATTGAATTCTTTAATGACTTGTTTTGGATCCACAGGGTCAGTATTGTGATAATTTTCAAGGTAAAAGTTTTTTTCCTTTAATATAGTTTCTACTTTTTTAATAAACAGGTCTTGTTCCAGAAGATCAGAAAATCTGATACCCATTCTTGTGGCTTTATCTTCATAACAGGGTCCGATCCCTCTTCCTGTTGTTCCGATTTTATCTTTTCCTTTTTTGAGTTCCCGTGCATGGTCAACAGCCTTATGGTACGGCATTATCATGTGCGCCCTGTTGCTGATTTTAAGCATCTTTGGGGAGACATCAATGCCTTGTTCAGTTAAGTAGTCTATTTCTTGTAAAAGAACAAAAGGATCAACTACTACACCATTGCCAATAAAACATTCTTTATTTTGGATAATCCCGGAAGGTACAAGGTGGCTTATAATTTCATTGCCATCAATCACCATTGTATGACCAGCATTATTCCCACCCTGGAATCGGACAACAAAATCAGCATGCTCACTTAAAAGATCAACAATTTTTCCTTTGCCTTCATCGCCCCATTGGGTACCCACAACAACTGTATTTGACACTATTTACTCCTTTTGTTTTTAAAAAATTTCTTGATTATATTTGATGTTTCTGAGCGTAATATACCACCAAAAGTTTCTATATTATGATTAAGTCTAATGTCGGAGCCAAGATCATATAATGATCCGGCACCACCCCATTTCGGGTCTTTTGCTCCAAAAAC
>JAGLLQ010000025.1 GCA_023140455.1 Desulfobacteraceae bacterium
ACCGCCTTTTCAGGATCATGATATGCCTCATAATACCGTCTGAAATTATGCATAAAATGGATTGTGTCATCCACAGCAAGTCCAATGGCAATACTGCCAACCAGCATGGTAAACAAGTCCATTGGCAGATCAAACCATCCCATGATACCAAGCATGATTATGATGGGATAAATATTAGGGATCATGGAGGCCATTCCTATTTTGGCATTGCCAATGAGCAGTATCATCAGCAGAGTAATAACAATAAAAGCATAAATATAGCTTTTCATCATGCTATAGAGCGCATTTTTCAGAATCCTTGTCAGTATGGCAATCATACCGGTTACTTTGATGTCTGATGCAGGAAAAGCATTTATAAAATAATCCTCAGTCAAGTCAATAAACCCTGAATAGGCTATTGCATCTACAAAAGGCATTTTAATTGTAAAGCGTGCTTTGCTGAACTGACTGTCAGTGAAATCATCCAAATCATCAGAGCCACTGTTTTCAAATAAAAAGAATTCCTGGGCAATAAGATTTTTATCCTGCGGGATAGAATAAAATTCAGGATTATTTTCATGAAGTGCCTGGTTGCTTTCCTTTAATACTGAAGTTATGGACCATGCTTTTCCCACATAACAGAGTTCTCCTTCATACTTTTCAAAATACTCTGAAGCAGCTTCCATTTTATTTAAAAAGTCAGGTTCATAAAGTCCGTTTTCTTTCTTAGTATCAACAATAACCTCAAGACTGGTTGTGCCTTTAAAAACTTCGTCCATCTTTTCGTTAATCTGTCTTATTCCTCCCTTAGTGTCCGGAAGCCATCTGACAGGGTCATGGGAAAGCCGGATATTATGGATTCCTGATGCTGCTATAATTAAAAGAAAGGCAAACACAAGCAGTACAGAAACCGGATGAGTTGTAGATGTTTTTATGGAGAAATTCAAAATATTATCCATAATTCCTGATTTGGTTTTATCCGGTTCAGTATCTGAAACAGGTTTTATGGGTTTTGGCTTTAAGGGGATAATAGTCAAAAGAACCGGTAGAAGTACAATAGTATAAAAAAGTGACAGCAGTACACCTGCTGAGGCAAATAAACCAAGATCAGCAATTGGTGCCACTTCTGCAGTGGAAAATGACATAAGGCCACCTGCAGTAGTAAGACTTGTCATGAGAATGGGCAATCCTGAATGCCCCATGGCATATATAATAGCATCCTTTTTTGAACCATTTTTATCAAAATGCTGAAAGAAAATAACCAGAAGATGAACAGATGCGCCAACTGCAACAGAGAGTAGAAAAGATGGCAAAATCTGGGTTGGTATTTTTATTGGGACATCAGCTATTGCCATGAGTCCGATTGTGGATAACAGGGAAATAATCACAACTAAAACAGGCAGCACCACTCCAGAAAAACGACGGAAGGTTATCATTAAGAAAATAGCAATGGTAACAAGTGCAACTTTCATGAATTTACCCATATCACTCATCATTGAACGTTTTAGAAAATCCGTGATAATAGGTGTTCCTGCTATGTATATTTCAAGACTGGAAGACCTGTGTCGGTCTACTATTTCTTCCAGAGATTTCACAAATTCTGAATTTTCCTGGTCTGTAAGATAAGCTTTGGGAGGAGTCTGTTCAGTATCAGTTTCAGTATCAGATAAAAAATCATCTTCATCTGTCTTCTCCTGCCCTTTGTCAGAGTAAGTTTTTGTCTTGATAACAATGCTTGTATAGAGCCCGTCTTCAGATAAGAGAAGATTTTTGTACATCTGGTTACTTCTTGCTCTTTTTTCAATTTTTAGAAGCTCATCTTTTGTATCAGGCAAGGTTTCAAAAAGATCCTCAACAATGAGTTCGTCTTTATTGCCATGGGTATTCCTTGCATTTATCAAGCTTGTTACATTTTCAAGATAAGGAAGGTTCTCTTCAAGATCATCATGGAGTGCTTTTAAAGATTTTATAAATTTTTTATCAAAAATTTTTTTAGATTTAAGCACAACCATTGCAACTTCTTCTCTGCCAAATTGATCCCGGAAAGATTCATAATCCAATAATATTGGATCACTCTCATGCAAAAAGCCTTCTGTTGAAGTGTCAATTTTTATGTTAACAATCTGGGAAGCAAGTAAACCTGCAATAATCAGTATTAAGGCAAGGGCAGCAAGCTTATGTTTATACAAAAAGTCTGCAAGCGCTTCAAAAAGTGCTTCAATTTTATTTCTCACTTTTGCCATTTAATTTCCTTTACATACTGCTTTTAAAATATATTTTGTTATTTTTTCAGTAACTCCTGCTAACGGATCATCATCCTGAGGACGGAATTTTTCTGCAAACGCCTTTTTTTGCCTGCGTATAGGGGCGCTTGTAATATAAAACATTAAGGTTGACATGATCATGAAATGAATAGTCAAAGTATCAGCCTCCTCAAAAATATCAGCTTCTTTTCCTTGTTTTAGTATTGAGTCCAATATGCTTAAAACCTCCATGATGTTTTTTGTAAAAGAATCGGGAAGATTCTTCCCTTCAGAAACTTGTTCTCGCATAATCATTATGGCAATCAGGGGATTGTTTTTGAAAGTATTGGCTAAATTCTGAATATAGGCCGCAAGTTTCTCTTGTGGAGTCTCAAGATCTGCCATGGCTTTATTAAAAGATTTTAATCCAAATTTGAGTATTCCATTAAGCACTTCTTCATATAATACCTGCTTGTTCCCAATATTGTAATAAATGGTTGCTTTGTTCACATTTGCTTTTTTTGCAATTTGATCCATGCGCGCCCCTTCAAATCCGTGCAGGGCGAAAACATCGGCAGCAACATTTAGAATTTTTTCTCTGTTGCTTTCATCTTTGATCATATTTGTTATCCTTTTGATAAAATTCAACCAAATGGTTTAACCGTTTAGTTTAACCAATTGGTTGAATTGTACCCTGAAATATTTGTGTGTCAAGAAAAACCGCATAGAAATTTTATTACCATTCTTGTTAAGCTTGTAATTTAGATAGACACTTCATATTATTCAAAAATTAAATAATTATACGATATCCAATGTAGAGGAGGGAAAATGAAAAATCTGGAATCTCTTATTCTGTTAACACTTTTGCTAATTTAGGCAGGCAAGCTTAGAAGTTATCAAAATATATAATTAAACGAAAAAAGCATGTTTGAATCTCAATTATTGATTGTTATCTATTTTTTTTCAGCCATAAGAATCCTTAGAATATCTTCTTTTCCAATTATCCCTACTAATTTTTTACCTTCGATCACAGGAATGGTATGAAAATGTTTTTCAACCATGAGGCTTGCAACCTCACTGATGGGGGTGTCAGGCTGAACAGAAACAGGTTTAGTGACCATTGCATGCTCGACCTTGGTTGCAGATATCTTTTGAAACTCTTTTTCAAGTTTTTTGGACGATGATAAAGGAATAATACCGTCCAGAATTGTAAAAATTGGTGGGAAAGGCATTTCCTTTTTTTGGAAGATCAGATCACTCTGACATAAAATTCCAATCAGTAAGCCATTGGCATCTATAACAGGAACACCATTGAAATGGTTATTCAGGAGAATTTCAACAGCTTTTGTTATTTCAGTATCAGGTGATAAATAAACGACATCTTTTACCATAACATCTTTTGCTTTAATCATCTGCCCTCTCCTTTTTTTTAAGTTTAAATAATTATACAGAAACTAAAAGAAAAGTACAAATCTCTTTTAAGCAAAATCTTTGTTTTAACTTGACAATAATGACAAGTTGATCTTTAATATTAAATAAAGTGTTAGTTCAATAATCAAAGCAAAAGGAGGATGCCATGACGACAACCCCAGCACACTGCCCAGGTTTTGAGCAATTTAAAACTTTAAAATCCTTTACCTGTAATTGCCCTAAATGCAATGCAACCAAAGAAATTTTCTCGGATGAGTTTGAAAAAACTCATAAATGCGATAAATGCGGCGAGGAAATAGATTTCACATCCTGTACATATGAGGCAGGCCTCTAATAACTCTTTGGTCTCAGGCTACCTTATGATATCTTATGATTTCAACCATCTGTTTTCGAATCTGGTTGAAATCAGGATAATCCTATGCCTCTCGGGATTCTG
>JAGLLQ010000250.1 GCA_023140455.1 Desulfobacteraceae bacterium
AAACACTTCCTAAAAGCCATTGTTTGATTCCTGAAAGACCTCGCTTTCCCATTACAATGGTCCCATATTGCTTATCCTGAATGATCTCAATGAGGGTTGACACCACTTCTGTTTTTGTGACTATCAATTCAAGTGGAAAATTTCCATTTAAATTCACAATTTTTTTCAATTCTTCCCAACGCTGTTCTTCCTGACCGGAAAACTTTGTCACTACATGGACAAAATTAAAAGAAAATATCTTTTTATCAATATGGTTTTGTTTAAGGAATATCAGTACCAATAAAGTTGCATCAGAAAGATCAACCGGTACTATAACTCTATGAAGATACTTATTGGAGTTAAGGCAAACAAGCACTTTTCCACGCTCTTTGTAAAACAATCTTTCCCGCCAGGGTTGGTGTAAATTTGAACATATAAAAATCAGACCATGATCCCCTTGAAAAATTTTGTTGTGAACTGCTTTTTCCCAGTTATCTTTGGACTCTCTGACAACATAATGCTGTGGTGTGTCAACTAATCCTAAAGGACGGAGTTTACTTTTAGTCCATTGAATAAATTTTTTCTGCGCGAAATTATAATCCGGATCATCAAATGTATCCTCAAGAAACAAAATTGTAGGAAAAGATCGATTTCTTTTTTTCTGGACAAGAAGTGGGAGCGACTGCTTAAAAATTTTTATATCCCCTATATCTGAAACAATCCATAACGCTTTGTAATTTCTTGTTAAAAGTTGATGTTCCAATTCAGTTCTTTTTCGATACAATTTGGGCCAACGGCTGCAATTGAACCCTTTTTCCAGTACAACCTGTTTCAAACACTGGTTACACTTGAAGCACTGGATGATCTCTTGATCCTCGTCCCTGGTTTTCCTAATCCATTCAGGGTCAGCTCTGAGAGGGCGACCGAGACCAATGAGATCTGTTACACCTTCTTCAAGAAGTTTTTCAGCAAAAACCGGAGTGGTAATATTTCCGGACATGATTGTTGGAATATTGACCTGGCTTGTAAGTTTTGCCATGTCATTTTTAAGATATCCGGCAGCAGCCATTTTTTTTATAACAGCAGGGTAAAACATTGAGTTATATGTTCCCGCAGAAGCAGAAAGATAAATAATCCCCTCTTTTTCCAAAAGCTTAGCAAAAGCTATTGCTTCAGGAAGTTGAATGCCCTCTGGAACCCATTCTTGCAAAAGAAGCCTGAAACCAATTGGGAATTCTTTGGGAAGCTTCTTTTTCATCGCTTTTATAACTTCAAGGGGGAATGTTGTCCTCTTTGTAAAATTGCCCCCAAAAGAAGATTCGTTTTTATTGGTAAAAGAAGAAAGGAACTGGCATAAAAGGTATCCATTTGCCCCATGGAGTTCCACCATATCAAATCCGGCTTGGTGTGCTCTTAAAGCAGCATTGGCGAAATCATTGATAACTCTTTCCTGATCCTCCAAAGTCATGGAGTATCTCCAGGTTTTAACCAGATTAATAAAATATTGCGATAAGCGGAAACGCTGTTCAAAAGGGAAAAATTCCATAAAACCCTTTAATGATTCCACATTAAAAGATAAATTTGAACTGGTTATGGGTGATGGCAACAATGGTTGTTGTGTTCTGGCAAACCTTCCGGCATGATTCAGTTGAAGGCATGCGATAACACCTTTTTGTTTGATAGCCTTTGCCAGTTTATCCAAACCCGGTATAAATTTATCTTTGTCAGCCCTGAGATTAAATTTGGAGACTGCTCCGTCATGAGAAACAGCTGTATTTGCTACAATGATCATACCTGCACCGGTACTGGCAAGCCTTGAGTAATAATCAATCATCCATGAACTGACACGACCATCTGTATGGGCATACCCGGTATGCACCGGCAATG
>JAGLLQ010000251.1 GCA_023140455.1 Desulfobacteraceae bacterium
GCTGGTCTGTTTATTACAATCGCGATAATTGGCATTATCTGTTCTTTTCTGGGTCGGATGTTAGGGGATATAGGTAATTATTGGCAAATACTGATCGGTGTTATATTGGTATGGGTGGCACTTGGTATGTTTGGTGTTGAAAAATGTTCCGTGTCTGGTAGTTTGCTGTATCGTTTAAAATTTCGAGGGCTGATTGGTGCATTTGGTTTAGGCTTAGCTTATGGTGTCCTTTCAGGCTCATGTACATTTGGTTTTATTGCGCCGATTCTGGCGATTATTACTATTCAGGAAAAAGTAGCCACAGGAATATTTCTTATTACATCCTTTGCTGCAGGGCATTGTCTTCCGATCGTGATTGCTGGAAGTTCCGCAACAGCAGTCCGGAAGTTAATGGAAAAGAGCGCATGGCAAGGTGCTGGTGTCTGGTTCCGTAAAGGTGCCAGTGTTATGATCTGCCTTTTGGGTGGATATTTTATTATTAATCCATTTATTGGTTCATAACTCTCATCACTCTGTGAGCTTTCTTTCTAATGTTTCCTTTTCTCCTTTTCTGTTCATATACCTTATTCTTATCAGCATGCCTAAAGAGATTAAGAATAAAAGTAAATCTTGAAGTATTAACGCCATATGGGTTCCCATTATAATATTAAAAGCTGTACCCGCGAATGCCAGTACTAAAACTATTGCTGCCCAATAAACCATGATTATTCCTCCTGTATTTATTCGTTACAATATTATAAAGATGACACTTTCTTTTTTGGAATAATAGTTATGGGAAAATCGTATTTCGCCATATTGAAATTTAATGCAATTATAACATAATGTCAAGAGCAAGGTAAAAACCTTTTTCGCCTTTATTCCTTTTATACAGATGTTTCTTCATCTATTTGAGATAATATTTGAGTTGTTGCGGGATGGTAAAATTATTATAACGAATAGCTTCTTTTTCGTAAGCTTTATATTGTAATGCTAAAATTTCTGAAAAGCCCTTTTTGTAAAGAAAGATCAAATAAAAAACAATGATTCATTCTTTACAAATTATTTCTCAACTGTTACTGCATTATGACTTGTATGGGATTAATCAACTGCAATAGGAATAGCAAATATGGAATATACAAAAGAATTTAATCAAGACAGGAGCGAAGTAATAGCCACCTTTAATGATGATAATGTTTTTCGGGAAGGTAAACGTAATAAAGTTAAAAAATCTTTTTTTCAAAGAATATATAGCGCAATTTCCATACAATCAAAAAGCAGAAATTAAACTTAAAAATGCTTAAGGGGCTTTTCTTGAAGATGTAAATTTTTCATCAGCCAGGTTTGGAAAGGGGAATGTCTATTTTTCAGGAACTGAATTTGGAGAAGGGAACGTTGATTTTACTAATATAACCAATTATTCAGACTTGAATATGAACATAAGCACTAAAGGTACAATAGGTTTTTCAAGTTCCCTTATACATGGAACAATTAATTTTTTGGGTTCTGATATCGAACAATTATTATTTATAGATACTAAACTTACAGGAAGAGTATTTATTAGCTCCAGAGAATTAAAACTTTCAAATAAGCTTATCAGCAAAAATGATGTGATCAATCAACAAGACAAAACAACCCATAAAGACAAAGCATATCAATTCAGGTTTCTAAAAGAGAATTTTAGAAATCTCGGGCAATATAATGATGAAGACAATGCATATATCCAGTTTAGGAGAAATGAACTTTTAGCTTCAAAAGAAGAGTCAAACCAATTTGTATATTATTTTAAAAAAATCTTTTTTGAACGCATAGGACATTTTGGCACTAATCCCTTGAGCATCGCATTTACAATGTTCTTAACTGTGGCGCTTTTCACTTTTATTTATTTCCTGCCTTTTTATTTTAGTGTGTTCATTGTAAAAAATAATTTCAACAATGTCGACATTTTAAACAATGCAGCTATATTAGAATAGTTCATTGCTTCCTTTTATCATAGCATTGTGACTTTTTTGACTATTGGTTACGGCGATATCCAACCAGCAAATTTCAGTGGGATAATTCTGTCAGGGTTTGAGGGTTTTATGGGCTTATTCCTTATGTCATATTTTACGGTTACTTTTGTAAGGAAGGTGTTAAGATAAGTTCTGATGGCACGCCCGGAGGGATTCGAACCCCCTAATGTTATTGAAATCATTGAACATTTTATATAGGCCGCACCACTTCCGCACCAAAGCCAAACGTTATTTTCATGCATTTTATAATAAAAATTATAAGTATTGGAGGTCCTTAAAAAGTTAAGGATAAGATAATCTGTACGTAACAAAATGAGATTTGACTGAAGAGTATATAAAAGTCATTATCTACCTGATTTTTCTACAAAAACAGGAGGTAATGATGGTCATATCACACACAAAAGAATTTTCTAATGAGATCTCGACACAAAACTTTGCAGCCAACTTTTTTCATTTATCAAATCAAACCGATCCCAAAAAAGAAAA
>JAGLLQ010000252.1 GCA_023140455.1 Desulfobacteraceae bacterium
ACAATTAGAAATTCTTTAAACACAATTGTATCTTTTCTATTGCTTGTAAAGCAAGACAACAAAACCTGTTTGGAAGAAATAGGCAGAGGTGACTTGGGATCTTTTATCGAACATGAGCAAGACAGAGGATTAAAACCATCAACAGTCAGGCTTAGACTGGACCTGTTAAAATCGTTTATCCGGTATCAAATAGAAAAAGAGATTATGTCTGCTGAAATTCTTTCTAAAAGACTGATCATCAAGGTTCCAGATTCATTACCTAAAGCCATGGAGATTGAAGACGAAGCAAAATTACTTTCTGTGATTAAAAATGTCAGGAATCGGGCAATGATTTTATTGTTACTAAGAACCGGTATGAGAATCGGAGAATTATTAAACACACAGGTTCGAGATATACATCTGACAGAAAAAAAGATTGATATATGGGAAGCACAAAAAACCCGTGTTGGCAGGGTAGTCTATTTTAGCGAAGATGCAGCAAGAGTTTTAAAGGCCTGGCTTCAAAAAAGAGACCCCAAAAGAATGTTCATTTTTTATGCAGGCAAGCGTGACACTTTAACATATGCCGGTGCCCGGCTCATGTTCTGTAAATATTTAGAAAAAGCAAACATATCCAACAAGGGGTATACATTGCATTGTCTGCGCCACACCAATGCCAGTTCTCTTTTAAATGCAGGAATATCCCTTGAATGCCTCAGAGAATTGTTGGGCCATACATCTGTGGAGGTGACCAGACGTTATGCGCGGCTGACAGATAAAACAAGAGAGAAAGAGTACTTTAAAGCAATGGAAAAAATAGAAAGAGGAGATATTGATGGATATTACAAACTCGATCCTGAACTACAGGCGATTCTTAAAAAGAAAGAATTATTCTCCCAGGACTGTAAGAAACTACATGAACACTCTTAAGCATTTTGTTATTTGGCTACCTGTATCCATTGAAACTGTTTGCAATGAACAGATCCTGAGTTTTATTGATTTTTTACGTAACAAACGGCTGAAAGCTAAAACAGTCAATTGCTACCTGCAAAGTATCAGAGGTTTTTATGATTATCTATATGATGAAGAGGGCCTAAGAATAATAAACCCTGTGAAAAGAGGATATGCACGAAGAGAATCAAAACCACTGCCCAAATATCTAAAGGATCATGAAGTTAACAAACTATTTGAATGTATAAAAAGCCTGCGAGATCAAGCCATCTTTAAGATTATGCTCAGGTGTGGTTTACGGGTTGAAGAAATGGCAAATCTATCCCGTAAAGATATATATCTCAGGCGCAGGTTGATACATATAAGAAATGGCAAGGGTAATAAGGATCGAATTGTTTTTATCAGCAATGATGCATTAACTGATTTGGTTGTATACTTAGAGGAAAGATCCAGTAACGAAGAAAAACTATTTCTGGTAGAAAAAGGCACGTACAAAGGTAATCCCATATCTGTTCGCGGTATCCAGAAACGGATGGAACACTATGCTAAAAAGATAAATTTGAAAATATCCTGCCATCATTTAAGACACACTATGGCAACACAATTATTAAATGCCGGCATGGATCTGGTCAGTATCCAGGATTTACTTGGACACACAAGAATCAAAACAACAGAGAGGTATACAAAAGTATCTAATGTAAAAGTAATGAAAGACTATTTTAAGGCCATAGAGACAGTAATTAAACGGCCAACCCCCAATTAATTGGGGGTTGATATCCAGTAAAAGGATGTAAAAAGAACTTGACATTCTATAATAAACAGAGCAAATTAGGTAAAGTGTAACATATTGAAATAATAAGAAAAATTAGACTTTGTTACGTACAGGGATAATAAACCTTAATCAGTAAAGTAATATAATCATCCCAAATCGCTTCCTATTAGTGTTTTTTAGCCAGCCTGGATTGTATTTGTAGTGTTCAATATGCCCATTATAACATTTTAAGATATTTCAGTTTTTTTCCAATGTCGATATCAATAAATTTTTTATCATTTTCATTAGTCAAACGCTCAGGCCCGAGCCCAATTAAACAAAATCTAAATTCTTTTTCATCTTCAAATGATTTGGGTTTCTGTGTATAAGATAAATCACTTAGCTCAGTTGATGGCCTTTGTTTGGAGAGGACCTCACCTTTGTTGTATTCAACATGCTTACCATCTATTAAATAATTTCTTAAGCCTTCATGACCGTTTAATACAAAGTCAATATCTCTTGCCAGACGAATCGGATTGCAAATTTTAACCACAAAATTTCCGAATTTTTTTTTAATCTTTTTAATATCTACATTAGAGTTTGAACAACAAAAAAGAAATATTGAATTTCCAATACTTGAATGATGCTGTTGTACCCCATAAGTTTCTTCATAATCAGGGTCTATCTTAGGATCTTTAGAGAAATAAACATTTGTGATTTTGCCGGACAAACCGTAATGGCCTTGGCCTTCAGCCGAGTCGCTTCTTTTGTCATATTCAGCTTTTTTATATTCCTCTATGAATCTGGCTCTAAATTTGCCTTCGTTGATAAATTGCAAAGCATATTCTTCTTTTTCGAAAAATCTGTAAAGTGATAAAGGATATTCACCCACTACATTGTCACGTCTTTTTTTCATTAATAAAGTATCAAGCCCATTCAGGGTAAAAAATAAAGTGCCTATCCAAAAAAAATGAAAGAACATAAACATAGATTTTTATTCTTGTCAAACTTGCCAACTGATTCCTCCTATAGATTGTATGCCTGAGCCACTATAATAAAAAAAATATGGAGGGCAATATGTAAATCAAAGAGAACTCATGTTTTTATTTAGAGATACTTTTACCAATATTTGTTAATTAATTTCAGTTAAACATTAACTTAAAGGTACATAGGGTGATCTTAACACGAAAATAACCAGCGAAGTCCGGTTCATTTTTTTTGTTTTACAGTCGTCATTTTTTAGATAATCAAAATTGATCAATAATTTCAACCAAGTCGAATTAATACGAGGGACAGGCTGCACTTTAAGACTATTGATTTATACGTAAGATGAGGGTATTTAATATTGTCTTTTAGGGGAACTCTAAGATAACTGCTTCACAACAATTTATACTGCTCTTATTCTTAAGATTAAAGAGTTTAGTTGCTTCTCGAAAAAATGCAGAGTGGCTAATAATAAGACAACTATTAGTTTCTTTTTCATGTAATTCAAAGAAGCTTGCTATTCTTGACCTAAATAAATTTATAGGCTCTACTGATTTATCTATTTCCAGCAATGCTCTATTTTTTTCATTTTTTTTCTTTCCTTCAAATAGGCCAAAGTCCCTTTCGATTAAAAGGTGATTTTCGGTACATTTATTTAAATTAATGTGAGGACGAATGATATCAAAAGTCTGTTTTGCTCTCAATAATGGGCTACATAACACTATATCTACAGAATGCTCATTTATAAGTTGAATCGACTTTTTAAATGCCTCTGGCGCCATGCTTAAAAGAGGCAAGTTAGCTCGCCCCATAAACTTATTTTCTACACTAAATGATGTTAAACCATGCCGTAAATAAATATATTTCATAAATTAAAACAATAGTGCGGCATGTATAGGGTGACTCAAAGGAAAAGTCGCTATGAACATTTTTTCAAGTTCCCAATTAAAGTGCTGCGATACATTTTTTAGGCTTCGATATTCAACGTTATCATTTCTATTTTCACGATTTATCTTATTCAAAGATTCTCGTACACTTGGCTTAGATATTTCATTTAAAAATTGCGAATAAAAGGATAACATTTCTTTAGATTGTTCTTTTCCGCAAATATCTTCAATTCGTGCAATCGGCGGTAAACTTAACAGATTAAGAGTCTCATCTATTTTATTAATTCTAGACAAGCTGCAAGTTTTAGCTACCACAATTAAGCCCGAAAAATATAAGATCTTTCGGGAAAAGCGTAGCTTTATTTTCCTTACTCCCCAATTTTTCTCTTGCTCATTAACCTTGAATTCATAGTCAGTACATATTGTTCTATAGTAACGAATAATGTCATTAAGCAAAAACCGACTTAAGTTATGATCAGAAACACTATCTTTAATATATAATTCAACAATTTTCTTCTTTAGCACATCATACATCTCATCATTATATAGCGCTTTACTTTCAAGGAGATAAAGCATACGTCGGGTAAAAGCTTGATTCGTCTCTATATCACCTCCATAATTTTCAAGTAAATCAGAAATACTGATTAAACTTCCAAAGGTACCTGTTCCACCATTTTCTT
>JAGLLQ010000253.1 GCA_023140455.1 Desulfobacteraceae bacterium
GGGCAGGTTATTTTACAAGAGCTGTCAATCATTATGCTCCCCTTGAAGAATTACTTGATCTTCCAGAAGGCTATAAGGTTTTTGGTAGTGTAATGATAGGATATCCGGTTTATAAACTACACTCTATTCCAAGCCGCAAAGAACTTTCTGTTATTTACAAATAAAGCTTAGTCTTTTGCAGGTTGTTTCTTTGCTAATAGTATTCCGGCTATAATTACCATGCTTCCGCCGATTATTTTCCAGGCCCCAAGCAGATCTCCTAAAAATAACCATGCAAGCAGTACAGTAATAACAGGTTCTACCGTGGAAAGCATTGACGCGTGAACAGGGCCTATTTTTTTTAACCCGGCAAAAAAAGTAACAACCGCAATAATTGTTGAAACAATAGCGATCATAGTAGTTGCAGTCCAGCCAATAATAGTAGTTGGGAAAACAGGTCCTTGAAAAAATATTACTGAAGAATAAAGAGCAGCCGCTGAAGTAATAATAATTGCTGAAGAAAGAAAAGCATCTATTTTATTTAAAGCTTTTGTGCCTACAATAATATAGACAGCGTAAATAAATGCTGCTGAAACACCAAAGATATAGCCTGCAACCTCGCCTCCCAGTTTAAATCCGACTACACAGACTGTACCTGACAATGCTAATATTAAAGCACATATCTCATACAAAGTTATTTTCTGATTTAAAAATAAAATTGATAAACCTGTAACAAGAGCCGGATATAGATATAAAAGAATCGCCACTGTGCCCGAGGGTATAAAAGTCAGTGCTGTAAAATAGCAGAAAGATTGCCCGCCATACCCTACACATCCCATCAAAATAAGAACAATTAATACTTTTGGCTTGGGTAACGAGAACCTGGATCTTCTAATAAAAAGCCAGGACAGCATTATAAAAGATGCTATTGTAAATCGGAGAAAAAGCACGGTAGTAGGATTTGCACCTGCTCCATATGCAATATTTGCAAAAATCGGCATCGCTCCGAATGATGCACCTGAGATAATAATATAGAATATTCCAAGGAGCCTGTCTCCCCGGAGCTTTAAAAAACTCATTTATGTATTCACAAACCTTTCGTCCATTCTATATGCCTGATTCTGACTTTTTGCTATTAGTTCTCCGGTCTTTTCATTAAAAATTTTAATGCTGTACAATGATGTACGTCTGCCTCTATGTTCTTCTTTTGCTTCAGCAACCAGATGGTCTCCAAGGCAGGCAGGTTTTAAAAAACAAATACTTACATTTAAAGCAACTGATACTTTTCCCTGTGAATTGCATGCAGCACCAAATGCCATATCTCCTAGAAAAAAAATAACCCCGCCATGTGTTGTACCATGGAAATTGGCCATGTTATCATCAATTGTTAAAGAAACACGGCTGTGCCCGGGCTTGACAATCTCTATCTCTGCCCCGAGATGATTGGCAAAAGGATCTTTTTTAATGTAGTCATTTATAGCTTTTTGACGAGTTTTATCATCCATACAATTCTCCTGTGTTAACTCCTTACATTATATATCTTCCGAGGGCTTTTTTAAAAATATAGAAAAAATCATACCCACAAAAGATATTCCACCGGCAACAAGGAATGGAAGCATAAAAGAGTTGCTCACATCCGCAAGATACCCTCCTAAAGCGGGACCAATGGATTGCCCGATTCCAAAAAAAAGAGTTATAAAACCAAGTCCTGCAGGAGCAAGTCTTGGGCCAACATAATCTCCGGCTGCTGCTGCCATAATAGTTGGTATGCTCCATGCTG
>JAGLLQ010000254.1 GCA_023140455.1 Desulfobacteraceae bacterium
CGCCAAAGATTGATGTGAATCAGAGCTTAAAAGCTGCTGCAAAGCTTCTTGTTGATTCAGACAGTCCTATAGTTACAGTAGTTTCTCAAAAAGATAAGCTGATTGGCATTGTTACTGAATGGGATATAACTAAAGCTGCTGCAATTGGCACTGATCATAACAACCCTTTAACAACAGTTATGACTGCTGATGTTATTACAATTGAGCCTGATTGCACTATAATTAATTGTATAAGACGGCTTGAGAGATTTGAAATTTCTGCAATGCCGGTTGTTGAAGATAATAAAGTAGTTGGTGTTATAAGCGGGGATATCCTTGCTCGGCGTACTCTTTATCGTCTCTTGCAGGCAGGAGAATAGCATAAAATATGCCGGCAAAGGTCATTTCAGTGTGATTGCCGGCATATTTTAAAGCTCAATTTTAATCGATAAATCAATCATCTGTACGGCTTGTAACTTCAAGTACATGAAAACCAAAATCTGTTTTAACAGGTCCGTGTGCTTTCCCGATTTCTTCATTAAATACAACTGTTTCAAATTCAGGAACCATAACACCTTTTCCAAATTCTCCAAGATCTCCGCCTTGTTGTCCTGATGGGCATTTAGAATGTTTTTTTGCAAGTTCAGCAAAATCAGTTCCATTATTAATTTGTTCAATCAGTTCTTTACAAAATTTTTCATCATCAACTAGAATATGACGTGCGCTGGCTTTTGCCATGATAATAAACTCCTTAAAATTTTAATTAAAAAAAACAGACTGATAGATATCACAAAATCAGTTTTTTGCCAATTTGAAAATTAACAGCAGCCGCATGATGCATTTTCTTTGCCTTTTATCCAGACCTGGATAATATAAGTGGCTCAGCCCACACCCGGGCTTACTTCTAATGCATTTGAGGGGCAGTTATTAACACACGCACCACACTCCATACAGGCATTAAAGTCAACAATTGTTGATTTCTTGTTCCTTAGCTCAAAGACATTGTGGGGGCATACTTCAGTGCAAAGGCCGCATCCAATACATTTATCCTGATTAAGTACCAGTGTTGAAACATCATCTATATATCTTATATCTTCCATGGTTTATTTTCCTTTTTTATTTAAAAAGCCGAATAGATCCAGAGACCTGTTGATAATAAAAGAGAGATCAGCTGTACAGGGATAAATTGTTTCATTTCTTTTTCAACACCTGAAGGTGATGTAAAAGGAGTAGCCCCTGTAAAATTCATTGATAAATTAGAACTTATGGCTACAACAAACAAAAACAGACTGATATACGAAGCAATGCCTGAGATCGAGGATAAACTTAATAAGAAGAGTATGGCAAATACAGAGCCTGAAATGATACCTTTTGCAGCAAACTTTTTAAACGGAATATATGGTAACATTGCCGGGGTGAAAACCGCACCTGAAATAATGCCAACAAAAAGGGCAGGGATTAATATCAGTCCTCTTTCTATTGCGTTTGAAAATGAAAATATGTCAGGCCCGAAACCCGATAGAAGAAATAAAATTGCAGTGGCAATAATGGCTGGTTTGAGTACAACATTTAATTCTACTGGTGTGAGAATAAGCCTTTCAATAAAATTAAAAGTAACCATTCGCATTTTTTTATCAGCTTTTCTGTTGTTTTCTAAAAAGATTGGGATATCTTTTGCTCTGACAGGCCCGTATATCACTCTGAATCCTGATTCTTTTTTAACTTCTCTCGCTGCAACCCCGGTTGCTCCCAATTGAGGAACAATAACTCTCTTATGATCCACAACTTTTTCAAGAGCACAGAGTTTTATTCTGTTAACCAGCTCTTTTGTAGAAAAGGTTCCTTTCCCGGCAGCGCACCAGACATTAACACCTCTGGTATCTAATACAAGAATCCAGGCATTAATATTAT
>JAGLLQ010000255.1 GCA_023140455.1 Desulfobacteraceae bacterium
AATACATGGGAAGCATATTTTGTTCTTTGCATGATTGTAATTCTGATGATTTCTGATCTTTTAGTGGATGGAGCAAGATACAACTTAATTACCTTATATAATAATCCTGATCATCTTCATTTTTTTAACAACCCCCAATATGGTTCTGAGTTTATCTGGACACCAATTTCTGTGGGAGCGGCTGCTCTCATAAAAGGATTGAGCGCAGAAGCTACAAGCTTAGTTCTGACCATTATGTTCTGGACACATATTACTACTCAATTGGTTTTCCTAAATTTTTTACCCATAGGAAAACATTTCCATGTTATTACAGCACTTCCAAATGTGTTTTTAAAGAGTCTGGGTTATCCCCATGAAAAAGCTGAAGTCCTTGATCTTGAGAACGAAGCTGCATGGGAGAACGAGACATTAGGTCTCAATCATATCCATCAGCTGAACTGGAAACAGGGACTTGATCTTTACACCTGTACAGAGTGTGGACGATGTAAAGATGTTTGTCCTGCTTATCTCACTGATAAACCCTTAAGTCTTAACGAGTTTAATGATGATTTAAAAGCAGAAATGTTAAGTAATTCTGCTAATATTATCAAAAGAGCAAAATTATCAGCCTCTATTACAGAAGACGGTGATGCAGAAGAGACTGAAGCAATCAAAGGCCAGATGGCTGAGCTTAACAGCGAAAAAGCACTTGTGGGTGATGTTATCTCAGAAGATACTCTCTGGGCATGTACTACCTGTCGAGCCTGTGAACAGGTTTGTCCTGTAACAATTGAGCATGTGCCACGGATAGTAGCTCTTAGACAGGGTCAGACTCTAATGGCAGAAGCTTATCCAAAGGAGCTTAATGTTGCACTTAAAGGACTTGAGCGTAATGGTAATCCATGGGGTATTGGATATGACAAACGTGCTGACTGGGCAGAAGGCCTGGATGTTAAAACAATGGCCGAAGATTCAGAAGTTGATTATTTGCTCTGGGTCGGTTGTGCAGGTTCATTTGATGACAGAACCAAAAAAGTAACAACAAGCCTTGTTAAAATCCTTCAAAAAGCCAACATCAGTTTTGCAATTCTTGGTACAGAAGAAAAATGTACCGGTGATTTTGCAAGAAAAGTCGGTAATGAAATGCTCTATCAAATGATGGCAGAAGAGAATATTACAACCCTGAATAACTACAAGGTTAAAAAGATAATTGCAGCTTGTCCCCATTGTCTTAATACTCTTAAACATGATTACCCTCAAATGGGTGGAGACTATGAAGTAATCCATCATGCAGAGTTTATAGCCGACCTTGTAAAACAAGGTAAAATAACTCTTAACAAATCATTTGAAGGTTCACTTACTTATCACGATCCATGTTACCTTGGACGTTACAATTCAATCTATGAACAACCAAGAACACTTCTAAATTCAGTAGCAAAGGACGGCTTAAAAGAACTTGACCGACATGGCAAAGAAAGCTTCTGCTGTGGCGCAGGCGGCGGAAGAATGTGGATGGAAGAGACCATCGGTAAAAGAATAAATAATGTAAGAGCCCAGGAAATAGTAGACAAAAAAGCCTCAACAGTTGCAGTAAGTTGTCCTTTCTGCTTGACCATGATCGAAGACGGCATGAAAGAACTTGCGCAGGAAGAAAATGTCAAAACACAAGACATAGCAGAACTGGTAGCAAACAATATGG
>JAGLLQ010000256.1 GCA_023140455.1 Desulfobacteraceae bacterium
TTTTCCTAAAGTTTAATAAGGATAATAAGTAATTACATAGTCTCTTTATATCATTCAATATTATATTATATGCAATCATAGTTAATAAAAACGTACATTAGATTTGTATCAAAGGAAATTGTAGATGTAAACAAAAGAAAACTTACAGATACTTACATCTCCCAGAATTTTTTTTACCAAATTGTCGCTTCTGTATATTTTTGATATCATTGATAATATTTCATGGCATTCTTTGCCATTGCCATGCATTAAAACCATCAAAAAAAGGAGATGCCCCATGAAAATTTCAAAAAGTATAAACCAGTTTTTCAATTATCAGAAATCGAACGTTAAAAAAAAATACAATCCGGAATTATGGATTCATTCTCAGCAGGTTTCAAAAACATTTTGGAGGTATTAATCTGTCATCGATAACTTCTGGTGATATTTTGGAGTTTATGACTAAGGTTTCAGGAAATACAAAACAGAATACCAAAAAATTAAGATTTACACTCTTATCAGCTTTTTTCAATTACATTAAAAATTCAACCGATCCAAATTTTAAGAATCCATGTGACAACCAAGCATTAAAAAGACTTTTCAGGGCGGGGAAAAATATTCAGTTTAAAATTCTTGAAAAGGATATTGTAGATGGAATTATTTTCAGAACACAAAACCTGAGGAATCGGATTATGCTTGAACTCATGGCTCGTGGTTGTATGAGGATAGGCGAAGTTATAAATCTGACTCCCATGGATATTGAAGAGCGTAAGGTTATCGTTCAATTTCCTAAAAGTGGTAGTGATTTTGAAACGGTTTTTTTACCGCAAAAAGTGATTGATCGCATGAAAAAATATATTCGGGATAATGGGATTGAAACTGGCGCTAAAATTTTTCCAATAACTTATGCCGGGGCAAGATTAGTTGTTAAAAAGGTTGGAGACTTAGTAGGCATTAAAGTCAGACCTCATGATCTTCGGCGACACGCTGCAACATACGCATCTCGATCTGGCACACCGCTTGAAATTGTAAGCAAGGTGCTATTACGCCATTCAAATTTATCAACCACGCAAAGGTATCTTGGAAAAATAAGTGACTCAGAGGCAATCCGATGGATTGATCACCTGCATGGTTAGTTCAAAAAAATACCGGGTTGGGTCATGTTGGGTTCAACCCGGTTCATATCAAGATTCTGTTAACGTTTGCATTGATATCCTTAACATTACCGGATCTTGAATACTCTGCACATGGATAATAATCATTGACTGCCGGTTTTAAATTTTTCGGGCTTGAAATGGTAAGAACATATGAATACAAGTCATCACTTTGGGGGCTTGATTCAACCCCAGCACTAATACCATTATTGATCGGTCGAAATAGATTTCTTTGCACGCTGTAAGTTAACCCAGTATGATCATTTAACCAGATAAAAACAAACAAATTATGATGCCTTCACCTATCTTTGGAGCGAATTTGAATAATTTGGCACGGTTTGCATTAACCGTGGCGTAGTGTGCTATTGTTACCGAAAGTGCTTTGCTATATTATACTTTCAAGAAACAACGAATTTGACTTTATCAAAATAAATCAAAAAAAGGAGATAATTATGGAAAATATAGCATTAGTAACAGGCGCATCAAGTGGGATCGGAGTAGAGTTAGCAAGATATCATGCTTCAAACGGTGGAGATGTTGTATTGGTTGCACGGAGTGAAGATAAACTTAATGAGTTAAAATCAGAATTAGAGGGCACTCACGGCATTAAAGCAACAGTTATTACAGTGGATTTGGCTCAATCTGATTCTGCGGAAAAGATATTTGCAGCCACTGAAGCTGCTGGCCTGCAGATCGATGTTCTCATTAATAATGCCGGTTTTGGCGGTCATGGAAAATTCCATGAACGTGATCTGGCCAAAGATCAGGCAATGATGCAGGTCAATATGGTCTCACTGGTAAATCTTACGCACTTATATCTACAAGGCATGGTGAGCAGAAATTCAGGAAAAATCCTGCATGTTGCATCTACTGCAGCGTTTATACCGGGTCCTTTACAGGCGGTCTATTATGCAACCAAAGCCTTTGTTACATCATTTTCTCAGGCCATTGCTCAGGAACTTGAGGGAACAAATGTCACCTCTACGGTTCTTTGCCCCGGCGCCGTTGCCACAGGCTTTGTTGCAGCCGGTGACCTCGATGGTATTAAAGTATGGGATAAAGCTGCAACACCTGAGTCTGTGGCCAAGTGCGGCTATGATGCCATGCGAAAAGGTAATCTCGTTAAAATTAACGAAATGGGATTGAATTTTATGCTAAACTGGGTAATTCCGTTTTTACCGAGAAAAATGGTGTTGAAGATATCTCAGCAGGCAATGGAAAAAAATAAAAATTAACAAATAACTGAAAATAGAATTAAATAATGAAAGATTTCAAAGATAAAGTTGTTGTAATTATTGGAGTAACACAATGTCATTTATAGAAATTATGTATACTTATTTTCGTGGGGAAAAACTGGAAGCTTTAATGTTTATCCTTCCAGTTGGTCTTTTGCTTTTTGGTTTTGGGATTGCAGCTCTGAAGGCTGAGCGAGGCGGATTTGCTTGGGGGATCGCCATACCCTGCCTGATATTCGGGATCATTTTTATTGGAACAGGTATTGGTGTCGTGACACGCACCAAAGGACAAATTGCCGAGCTGGAACAATCCTTTGGGAATAATCCTTTAGAGATGGTTCAGAAAGAACTCCCCCGGATGGGAAAAGTTAATGCCAATTTCAAGTTGACTTTTACTGTCTTTGGAGTGTTGATTGCTATAGGTCTTGGTATCCATTATCTTGGAGGTCCTAACTGGGGACGAGGGTTGGGTGCTGCATTGATTTTGATCAGTGCCATTGGACTACTGGTGGATGGTTTTGCGGAACGCAGGGCTGAGCCCTATACAGCTGCATTGGTACAAATTGCTGTGAGCCAGCCCAAATTACCGAATAGTGAATAACTCATCGAAGTGAATAGTAATATTAAAGGGGCAACATTATGAAAAAAGCCAATCATTTTATCGTTCAACGCGGTTGGAAAATATTGATAGCCGACATGGGACTCAACCCGGCCCATGTGCTGGCTCTGGCGGGCCTACCAGCTGATTTATTTTCACGCAGTGAAGCTAAGCTGAGCCCCATAGATTATTTTAATCTTTGGCTCGGACTTGAGCAAGCAGCTGGAACTGAGGAGCTGCCTTTGATGATAGGTCAGGCCATTTCAGCTGAAACGTTCGACCCACCGATATTTGCAAGCCTCTGCAGTCCTAACCTGAATACGGCTTTGAAGCGATTGGCAAAGTTTAAGCAGCTCATTGGGCCTATGACCATGGATGTAGACATCAAACAACACCAGACCTGTGTTACATTGGAATGCTATGGGTACACCGATCAAATTCCACGATCTCTGGGCGCATCTGAATTGGTGTTTTGATCTTTCCTTGAAAAAGTAGACACATTTTCACTCGTATGTGTAATAAATAAAAAAAACACAAAGGAGTATGAGAATGGGAAAACGGAAACTTAAGCAATACAATAAGGATTTTAAATTAAGAGCAGTAAAGCTTTGTCTTGAAAGCGATAAACATGATGCTGAAATTGCCAGAGACTTAGGAGTACACCAGACAACCTTATCCACCTGGAAACAAAAGTTTTTAAAAAATCAGAAGCAAGCCTTCTCAGGGAATAAAGAACCAGATGCGTTTTCAGAAGAACTAAAAGCCTTAAAAAAGGAATTAAGAATAGCAAGAGAGGAACGTGACATATTAAAAAAAGCATTGGCCATCTGCAACTCAGAACAAAAAAGAAATATGCTTTGATGGATAATCTTTGTAAAGATTATCCAATTGTGCGGATGGCCTCAGTGTTCAATGTCCACAGAGGTGGTTATTACAAATGGACAAAGCATCCTTTAACCCAAAGAGAGCTTGAAGATATAAAATTAAAAAGGCTTATTAGAGGAATATTTTTTGAATATAAAGAGAGGTATGGCAGCCCCCGTATTGCAAAAGAATTAAAAGAACAAGGTATTATATGTTCAAAAAACAGAGTTTGTAGATTACTGAAACAAGAAAGATTAATGCCAAAAGCAAGAAGAAAATTTAAAGTGACCACCAATTCAAATCATGATTTGAAGGCATCTCCTGACCTTGTAAAAAGAGATTTTAAACCATCAAAACCAAATCAGATTTGGACTTCTGATCTTACGTATATAAGAACAAGGAGTGGGTGGTTATATTTATGTATAATACTGGATTTATTCTCCAGAAAAGTTATTGGTTGGTCAATGGCTGATAATATGCAATCATCCATGTTTGTCAAAGCCCTTAGCATGGCAAGTGAGAGCCGAATACCAGATTCTTCAGTTATTTTTCATTCAGACAGGGGTGTGCAATATGCAAGTAATATTTTTAGAAAAAAATTAGCAGAATACAACTTGGTTCAAAGTATGAGCCGTCCAGGCAATTGCCTGGATAATGCACCATCAGAATCATTTTTCCATACTCTAAAGGTTGAAGAAGTTTATGGTCAAAGCTATGAGACAAGGCAAGAAGCACAAAGTTGCATTTTTGAATACATTGAAGTATTTTATAACCGTAAAAGGAGGCATTCTTATCTTGGACTTGTAAGCCCACAGGATTTTGAGGATAAATATTATGAAAAAGTATACGAGAATGCAGCCTGATTTTGTGTCTACAAATTCAAAGAAGGATCCGTAGTCTCAAGAATTCAATTATAATCTAAATTGGCTCAAGATGAAAGCAAATTGATCTCGTTTA